>JAEEUJ010000057.1 GCA_016290515.1 Clostridiaceae bacterium | reverse complement strand
TCGCTTGCAACCTGAGAGTTGGCAAGCACGTAATTGCGGAACAGCACGTTGTACCAGAGCACTCTGTCCGTACTGTCAAAAATAACTATCGGCAGCGGGAAATCGTTGAGATTTCCGTTGTCTGAAGCCGTCATATTCTTGTTAAGCTCGGTTACCGCTCTTTTTGTGCGCCGAAAGGCGTTGCGAAGGCTCACAACCTCCAGAACGGTCAGCACAAGCATTACCGCAAGCTCGCACGCGGCAACCTTCCAGTTAAAGTAAAAGGTTATGCCGCATACAACAAGCGCAAGAACGGTAATCGCAAAAAATACGGGATATGTTTTTATCAACTGTCGCAGCTTCAAAAAATCACACCTCCATTATTATCGGCAGAACGACGGGACTTCTCCGCGTCTGCTCATAGATAAAGCGTGAGACCGCGTCGCGCAGTCTGTTTTTAAGCACGAGATAATCCGTCACGTTCTCGTACATACAGTCCGCAAGAACGTTCTCGCAGATACGTCTTGTCTTTTCGAGGAATTCCTCGGACTCCTTGACGTAAACGAAGCCTCTCGTGATAACGTCGGGACCCGAAACGACCGTGCAGGTCTCGGTTTCGTAGGCGGCGGCAATAATAACTATGCCCTCCTCGGCAAGCTTCGTTCTGTCGCGAAGCACAACCGAGCCTACGTCACCGACGCCAGAACCGTCAACGAATACCATACCCGACTGAACCTCGCCGACCGTCTTAATATGACTTTGTGTCAGCTCGACAACCCTGCCGTTGTCCGCGATTATGACGTTCTGCGGCTCAATGCCCATTGAATAGGCAAGTCCCGCGTGCTTGCGCAGGTGCTTCTGCTCGCCGTGAACGGGTATGAAATACTTCGGCTTTGTCAGGCTCATCATAATCTTGAGTTCTTCCTGACAGGCGTGGCCCGAAACGTGAACCTCATACATTCTCTCATATACAACCTCTGCCCCGAGCTTGAGGAGTTCGTCGACTACCCTGCCGACCATACGCTCGTTGCCGGGTATGGGCGTGGCGGAAATGATAACGAAATCGTTGGGTCCGATGTCAATCTTTCGGTGCTCGGAAAATGCCATTCTGTAAAGCGCCGACATCGGCTCGCCCTGCGAGCCCGTAGTGATGACGACTATTTTATCGTCGGGGTAACGCTTGACCGAATCAATGCCGATAAGCGTGTCGTCGGGAATATTTATATAGCCCAATTCCGCCGCGATTGACACGACGTTTTCAAGGCTTCGTCCCGAGAGCGCAACCTTACGCGAAAGCTTGTGCGCCTCGTTGATAATCTGCTGCACTCTGTGAATATTCGACGCGAAGGTCGCGACTATCAGCCGCTTACCCTCGGCCCTTGCGAAAAGCCGTTCAAAGCTCTCGCCGACCTTGCTCTCGGACTCGGTGAAGCCGGGCTTCTCGGCGTTGGTCGAATCGGACAGAAGGCACAGCACGCCCTGAGTACCAAGTTCGGAAAGCCGCGCCATATCTATTACTCCGCCGTCGATAGGCGTAGTGTCAATCTTGAAGTCGCCCGTCTGAACTATCACGCCTGCAGGTGATTTTATCGCCAGCGCAACCGCGTCGGGTATAGAGTGGTTGACGTGAATAAGCTCGACCTCGAAGCAGCCTAAGTTGACCTTGTCGCCGGGATTGACGACGTTGAGCTTCGCCCTGTCAAGCAGTCCGTGCTCCTTAAGCTTGCCCTCGATAAGACCGATTGTCAGTCTGGTCGAATAGACGGGAATATTCATTTCCTTGAGCAGATACGCAAGTCCGCCGATATGGTCCTCGTGACCGTGAGTGATGAAAATGCCCTTGATTTTGTCGGCATTCTCCACGGCATAGCTGAAATCGGGAATAACCAGATCAACGCCGAGCATATCGGGATCGGGGAACGCAAGTCCGCAGTCAACGAGTATCATATCGCCCGCGCACTCGTAAAGCGTCATATTCTTGCCGACCTCGTTAAGTCCGCCCAGGAACGTGATTTTAATCGGGACCTCGGGCTTCGGCTTTCTGTCGGTGCGGTTGTTTCTGCGCTGAGTGTTTGGCTTCTTGCCCGTCTGCTTTGACTTGTTCGCTTTCTTACCCGTCTGCTTTGTCTTATTGACGGGATTTGAAGGCTTCGCTGAATTCTTATAGCTGCGCTTGCGCTCGGCAGTCTTGTTTGCTGGCGCTTTCTGACTTTTATTTACAGTCTTGTCATTTTTTACCTGTCTTTTCTTGGCAGGCGCCCTTTTCTCAGCCTTTGAAGGCTTGGGCTGATTGTTTTTTGCCATCTGTTTTCTCCAAAAATTTTATGTAAAATCAATGCTGAAAAATAATTATACTTATAAGTTATAATATAATACTCTTAAATGTCCGATATGTCAACAGATTTCTTGTCGCAAAAGAGACGTTAAAAAGACAGTTATGAGTTATGATTGCCTGCGGCAAGTTATGAGTTATGAGTTTTTGGTTACGAATAAAAAACCCGAAACTTTTCGCAAAGCGAAAATCATAACTCTTAACTCATAACTTTTTGCGAAGCGAAAATCATAACTCAATAAGCTTCTCTATTTCCGAGCAAAGCTCCTTTGACGTCTCGTAGTCAGCCGCCTCGCTGAGGATTTTCAGGTTTCTGCCCGAGCGCGACGGAGTCAGCAGCACCCTGCCCTTATCAAAGGTTACGGCTATGCCCTCTCTTGTGTCGCCGCAAATCTGTTTAGATAATTTTTGTCTTAAATCCGAAGCCGATATATTAATCGGGATTTTACGCCTTGAAACGTAAAAATCGGGCAGCGCATCCGACAGACTTTTTAGGCTTTTCCCCGTCGCGCACATAATTCCGAGCAGGCGCACCGCCATTAAAAGCGCGTCTCTCATAAACGGATTGGCGCGTGATTTTTCGCGCGAAACGCCGTCAGTGCCGTCAAACGGGGTATGATAATAACGGTAGAGCCGTCTGCCGTTTGCATCAGAAATATCGTCATAGATTTTAGGCGAGTCGAAGCTGACGGAAACGTCGCGTCCGCACGCCGTCTCCCAGTGAATTATTATCGCCGCAATTCTGTCGTGCGAAACCCAACCGCACTCTCTCGAAAACGCCGACAGCAGCGTGCCGTAAGCGTTGATTTTAAGCGTGATTTCACTGCCCGTACGGCAGCCGAGCTGATAGAGACAGTCCTCTAAAACCGAAGTGATTTTAGGGTTCGGACACTTGACGATGCACGACAGCTCTGACAGCTCGTTTTCGGTCTGGCGAAGTATCTCGCGGCGGTACATGGCCGCCACGCCCGACATATCGGAAACGTCGCGCAAATCGCCGTCCGCGGCAAAAACAAAATCGCGCTTTTCAATGCGCTTTTCAAGCTCGTTTATAAACGAAGCGGACGGCGGCAGACCGTTTTCGCCGCGCAGAACTATGCTCACCCTGCCGTCGCGGCTGTGCACGAACAGTCCGCTCTCAAGCGAGCAGAAGCGCATATAAAATTCAAGCTGTGAATAAAAGCCCTCGCCGAAGCTCCACACGCGGCTGCCCTGCGAAACCATTGCGCCCGAAATGCAGGCGGCAACCGCCTTCGATAAAACATCGGAATCGGTTAAAACACCCGTCTTTCTGCCGACAGTCATACTGGCAAGCGCCTGACCGATAAGCGCGGCGTCGCGCGAGTCGAAGCCGTCGCCGAAAATCCCGCCGAAGCTGTCGGAGTCGCTGAGCATAAGTTTGTTTTTTCGGGTTACGGTGTTTTCTGCTTCTTCTTTTACGTTCACACGGTAGCCGAAAACGGCTTTTCCGCGTTCAATGCAGAGCTTCAGAAATTCGTCGGGAAAGCCTGTTTTGCCGTTTTCGGGAAAGCTGTCGAGAAGCTCGGGATTTATTATATAAACCCTGCCGTCAAATCCGTATAAATCCGAACTAAAAAACGGCATTTCTTCTGTAAAGGCTTTCGCCTTGTCAAACTCGTCAAACTCAATAATACCGCGGCTTTGCGGGCTTCCAGAATTCAGACAGACAACAGTTACGTCAGCATTTCGCAAAAGATGAAAACGCATCATTTCAGACAAGTCAAAATCAAGAAATCCGCCCCTTGAAACGGCAAAAAACGGCGCGATAATATGCCTTGCCGCCGCCTTCAGCTCACCAACATTTACGGCGTTTATAACCGCCTTCATTTTCATACCCCCGGAAATTTAGTCAACCTTATTATTGACCGCGTGCTTAAAAATAATCTTTTTGTTGAGAAAGTGTGAAAAGAGTGGTAAAATTAATATGATATTTTTTTACGGAGTGAAAATATGAAACCGACAGTTGAAATATTTACCGACGGCGCGTGCTCGGGCAATCCCGGTCCCGGCGGCTGGGGAACGGTGCTTCGCTATAACGGTATTGAAAAGGAGCTTTCGGGCGGCGAGGCGCAGACGACCAACAACCGCATGGAGCTGACCGCCGTTATCGAGGGCCTTAAAGCGTTAAAAAAGCCGTGCAAGGTCATACTGACCACCGACTCGAAGTACGTCTGCGACGCGATAAACGAGGGCTGGGTTTACAAGTGGAAGCTCAACGGCTGGATGCGCAACAAAAAAGAGCCCGCCTTAAATCCCGACCTCTGGGAAGAGCTGCTTACACTCTTAGGTGAGCACGAGGTTGAATTTTGCTGGGTAAAGGGCCACGCGGGACACCCTGAAAACGAGCGCTGCGACGCGCTTGCGGTTGAACAGACCAAAAAGTTTTCTCAGGTTTAAGCCAAAAGTATTGCAAACAGACAGTATATTATGTTATTATAATTGTTAATGTATTTAGTCCTTTATTCTATTACGGGATGTGATTTTTTTGCTTGACAATCAGTCCGTCGGCACGGCGGCTCTCAATGAAAAGGATTTTGAAAAGGAAGTCGAGCAGGAGGTCGAAAAGCTCTCTACGGGCAATCGGCGCTATTTAAGACCGCGTGAAATCGTGGCGTTCCTGCTTACCACCTTCGGTCAGAAGAACCTCGCTCAGTTCGTCGATGCGAACAGACAGTTCTTTATGATAAGCTTCCTCGGAATAACGGGTAAGGCGTACGGCATCATAGTTGCGCTCGAATCGCTTTACGACGCTCTTGACGACTCGCTGTCGGGTCTTATTATCGACCGTACGAGAACGCGCTGGGGCAGACTGCGCCCGTATATGATAATCACCGTTCCCGTATGGGGCATTGCGGCGCTGATGCTTTTCTCGGCTCCGGATTTCGGTTCGGGCACCGCGGGCACGATAGTATGGGCGGTTGCGGCGATTTTCCTTTACAATCTCGGTATGTCGTATTTCGGAGCTTGGAACATACTGCTTTACAACATCACTCCTAACATCAAAGAACGCGACAGCCTGATTGCAACGTCGAAGTTCTTCGAGCTTTTCGGTATGTGGCTTCCCTCGCTGCTTCCCGTAGTGCTCAGAATACTCAAGGGCAAGGTCGGTATGCAGAGCATTTATTCGGGCTTTGCGATTTCCATGGTTGCGGTTGCCGCAGTAACTGCAATTTACGGCTTCTTCGCCATGCGCGAAAGAGTTCCGCTTGCCTCACGCGAGCAGATGCAGGAAATCGGAATTATCGAGTCCTTCAAGAACGCCGTCAAGAACAAGCCGATGCTTATTTCGGTTATCGCAAACTTCTTCGGCTCGTTCAAATCCGTAGGCGGCGCAACGGAAAGCTTCTTTTGGTATCACAACACGGGCGACCTTTTCCACGCAACTATTGCGGGACTTTTCACGGGTATCCCGAATTATATAATCACTCCCCTCACGCCCAAGCTCATCAGAAGATTCGGCGCGAGGAACACCTCGATAGGCGCGGGTGTGTTCGGCGGCGTTGCCTATACGCTTATGTTCATCATCGGCTATCAGCCCTTCGGTGCAGAGGGCGTCAAGTGGCAGGGCACGAACCTTGTGCTCAACCTCACCTATCTTACAATTATGCTTACAATCTGCGGACTGCCGAACTGTATCTTAAGAGTCTGCGCCGCAGTTCTTCAGGGCGACGTTTACGATTACAGCGAATGGAAATACGGCGTTCGTAACGAAGCCCTTGTTCAGACCATCACAAACTACTTCGGTAAGCTTTCAAACGCAGTTACGGGCCTGCTTTCGGGACTTGTAATCACGCTTGTCGGCTACGTTGCGCACAAGGACGCGCTGGGCAATATCATTCAGGAAACAAGCCCGACGGTCCTCAACGGCTTCTTCGCGGTATTTGCGCTTCTGCCCGCTTTCGCAAGGCTTTTCAACGGCCTTACCTGGATATTCTTCCCCGTTCACGGCAAGTTCAAGCAGAATATGCTCGCCGAGCTTGAGGAAAGAAGAGCCGAGCGAGTTGAAGAGGAAGAAAGCGAAACAGAGGATAAATAAATAATTATTATAAAAGGAGAATAGATATGTTTTGTTCAAATTGCGGTTCACTCTATGACGACAACGCCTCTTTCTGCCCGAACTGCGGCACGGCCAATCCCAACGCCCAGGCAAATCAGGCACAGTATGCCCAGGCGGCACCTGCGGCAGATACGGCAACAAACGTCGGCACAACACCGCCTACCTACACACCGCCCGTAACTCCTCCCGAGTACAACGCCAATCAGTATGTACCGAACGGTCCTGCTAAGCCCGTTTCCTTCGGTCAGCGTAATATCGCTATCTGCATCGTGCTCTCGATAGTAACCTGCGGTATTTACGGCATTTACTGGATGATCAAGGTTGTTGACGAGCTTAACGAAGCAAGCGACAATCAGAACGGCACCTCAGGCGGAATGGTATTCCTGCTGAGTCTTGTTACCTGCAGCATCTATCTGTGGTACTGGATGTATAAGGCGGGCGAGCTTGTAAACAATGCAAAGGCTGCGCGCGGACTTCCGGTTGAGAGCGACTCGAGCATACTTTATATGCTGCTGACGATTTTCGGCTTCGGCATCGTATCGTGGGCTCTCATCCAGAACGAGCTTAACAAGGTAGCTGCCTTCCACGGCGCTCCCAAGGCATAATGAAACAAAGAGCCTTTAAGGTTATACGCAACGCCCTGATAATTCTCGTTATCGGGGCGTTGTATGCTGTTTTTATGAAGCTGACCGGGCTGTCAATCCCCTGCGTTTTCAGAAAGCTGACGGGCTTCATGTGTCCCGGCTGCGGAACGACTGGTATGTGCCTATCCCTTCTCAGGTTTGACTTCAAGGCAGCTTTTGAGTATAACGAAGCCATCTTCTGCATGCTTACGTTTCTCGCGTTTGTTATCGGCCGTCTTGTTTATCTTTATATACGCTACGACCGACGGCAGGACAAGGCAACGAACATTATGTGCTACGTTATGATAGGCGTCCTCGTGTTCTGGGGAGTTTTAAGAAATATCGTTAAGATTTAAGGCTGATTTATCAGCCTTTTTCTTTTGATAAATCTGAGTTTGTCGGGGTAACCAAATCGTAGGGGCGACCATCGGTCGCCCGTAGTTTACATATTATTTGACGGGCGGGCAAAGCCCGCCCCTACAGATAATCTCCCCTATAAGCTCCGATTAATCGCTATGTTAATTAAGCCGCAAAGATTTATATCTTTTTTGTTTTTTCTATTGACAAGTCGGTTATCATTTGATATACTGTAGCACATAAACGCTTTAACGCATAAAAGCGGTAAAGAGAAAACAAACGGTTTAAGGAGAGATTTCAAATGGATATGGCATTGAAAATCATAATGCTTGTCGTGTTTTTCGGCGTAATGATAGGCGTCGGCTTCTACTCGAGAAAGCATGCAACTGACGTCAAGGGCTTCGTATTGGGCGGCAGAAGCGTCGGCCCGTGGCTTACGGCTTTCGCTTACGGTACGTCTTACTTTTCGGCGGTTATCTTCGTCGGCTACGCAGGTCAGTTCGGCTGGAAATTCGGTATCGCATCGACCTGGATAGGCATAGGCAACGCCGTTATCGGCTCGCTTCTGGCGTGGGTAATACTCGGCAGAAGAACGAGAATCATGACTCAGCACCTGAACTCGGCGACGATGCCGCAGTTCTTCGGCGAACGCTTCAATTCCAAGGGACTTAAGGTCGCGTCGTCAATTATAGTTTTCATTTTCCTTATCCCCTACACCGCTTCGCTTTACAACGGCCTTTCCCGTCTTTTCGGTATGGCGTTCAATATCGACTACTCGGTCTGCATTATCATTATGAGCGTACTTACGGCCATTTACGTTATTGCAGGCGGCTACATGGCAACGGCCATCAACGACTTCATTCAGGGTATTATAATGCTCTTCGGTATCGTGGTTGTTATCGCGGCAGTGCTCAAGGTCAACGGCGGCTTCACGGGCTCGCTTGACGGCCTTGCAAAGATAGTTGACACCGAGGTTTCGACAACTCCCGGCGTATTCAATTCCTTCTTCGGCCCCGACGCGCTGAGCCTCGGCTTCGTAGTCGTACTCACCTCACTGGGTACGTGGGGACTTCCGCAGATGGTACAGAAATTCTACGCCATCAAGTCTGAAAGCGATATCAAGAAGGGCACTATCATTTCGACCTTCTTCGCTATAGTTGTTGCGGGCGGCTGCTACTTCTTAGGCGGCTTCGGCAGACTCTTCTCGGCTCAGATCGACGTTGCGGCAAATGGCTTCGACTCGATTATACCGACTATGCTTTCGAGCCTGTCGCCCATACTTATCGGACTTGTCGTTATACTCGTTCTCTCCGCTTCGATGAGCACGCTCTCCTCGCTCGTTCTCGCTTCGTCGTCAACCCTGACGCTCGACCTTATCAAGGACAATATAATCAAGAATATGTCAGAGAAAAAGCAGGTTCTCTCAATGAGAATACTCGTTGTGTTCTTCATAGTTATTTCGGCGGTAATCGCACTGTTCCAGTACAACACGAAGTCCAACTTCATCGCTCAGCTTATGGGCGTTTCGTGGGGCGCGCTTGCGGGCTCGTTCCTCGCACCGTTCTTATACTCGCTGTACTGGAAAAAGACGACGAAGCTTTCCTGCTGGGTATGCTTCATTTTCGGCAGCGTGCTTATGACTGCAAATATGCTCGTAAGACCGCATTTCCCGACAATACTCCAGTCGCCCATCAACTGCGGCGCATTTGCGATGGTTGCGGGCCTTGTAATAGTACCGCTTATCAGCCTCGTTTCAAAGAAGCCCTCGGGTGATTTCGTTGACGGCGTATTCTCATGCTATATGAGAAAGAAAGAAGTACTCGTTACCGACAATATCGGCGACGAAGAATAAAAATAGTTATGATTTTCGCTGCGCGAAAAACTATGAGTTATCAGTTGTGATTTTTGCTTCGCAAAAAGTTAAGAAGTAATTATAACTCAACTCATAACTGCGCGAAGCGCATCATAACTCAAAACTTGCCCGCAGGGCAATCATAACTCAAAAAAAGCTCCCTTCATCAGGGAGCTTTTTTTGTTTATTACTTTTTCTTTTCCTTGAAAACTATCTTGTCGCCGTTGAGCCTGCAGGTGTAGCTGTTACCCTTTACGATTTCGCCTGAGAGCATCTTCTCGGAAATAAGGTCCTCAAGCTCGGACTGAATTGCCCTCTTTAAGGGACGCGCGCCGTAGACCTCGTCGAAGCCCGCTTCGGCAACCTTCTTTATAACGCCGTCGGTGAAATCGATATCAACGCCAAGCTCGTCTATACGCTTTTTAAGGTTTCCTACAAGGTTTGCGGCAATTTTTTCGATGTCGTCCTTTGTAAGCCTGTCAAAGACTATTATATCGTCGATACGGTTCAGGAATTCGGGACGGAAGGTGTTTTTAAGCTCTCCCATAACCGCTTCCTTTATCTTTTCGGCACTGACGTCCTTTTCCTTTTCGCCGTCGGCAAAGCCGAATGCGCCCTTCTTATCGGTGATAAGCCTTGCGCCGACGTTGGAGGTCATAATTATAACCGCGTTCTTGAAGTCAACCTTTCTGCCCTGAGAGTCCGTCAGTATGCCATCGTCAAGTATCTGCAGAAGCATATTGAACACGTCGGGGTGCGCCTTTTCAATCTCGTCAAAGAGCACTACCGAATACGGCTTCGAGCGGATTTTCTCGGTCAGCTGACCGCCCTCGTCATAGCCGACGTAACCGGGAGGCGAGCCGACGAGACGCGATACGGAATACTTCTCCATATATTCGGACATATCAAGTCGTATCATGGCGTTTTCGTCGCCGAACAGCGCGTCTGCAAGCGCCTTGCACAGCTCGGTCTTACCTACGCCCGTGGGGCCGAGGAATATGAACGAGCCTATCGGCTTTTTGGGGTCCTTAAGTCCCGTACGGCTTCTGCGTATAGCCCTTGAAACCGCCTTGACGGCTTCGTCCTGACCTATTATTCTCGAGTGCAGTATCTCCTCCATTTTAAGCAGTCTCTCGCTCTCCTGAACGGTCAGCTGCTTTACGGGAATACCCGTCCACGAGGACACGATTTCGGCGATTTCCTCGCCCGTAACCTCGCCCTTGGAGGCATCGGCCTTCTGCTGCCACTTTTCCTTCTCGGTGTCGAGCTTTTCGGTGATTTCCTTTTCCTCGTCACGAAGCTTAGCGGCGCTCTCAAAGTCCTGAGAATTGACCGCCGACATCTTTTCGGCCTCGATTTCCTTCTTGCGCTTTTCAAGCTGGGTTATCTCGTCGGGAGCGGTAAAGGTGCGAAGTCTTACCTTGGACGCCGCTTCGTCGATAAGGTCGATAGCCTTGTCGGGAAGATAACGGTCGCCTATATAACGCGAGGAAAGCTCAACCGCCTGCTTAATAGCTTCGTCGGTAATCTTCAGTTTGTGATGCGCTTCGTATCTGTCGCGAAGTCCCATCAGTATCTCGACGGCCTCTTCCTTAGACGGTTCGCCGACCTTGACGGGCTGGAAACGTCTTTCGAGCGCCGCGTCCTTTTCAATATGCTTGCGGTACTCGTCAATGGTTGTCGCGCCGATAACCTGTAATTCGCCTCTTGCAAGCGAAGGCTTGAGTATATTCGCAGCATCAACCGCGCCCTCCGCCGAGCCCGCGCCGATAAGGCTGTGAACCTCGTCGATAAAGAGAATGATATCGTCGGATTTCTTCACCTCGTCGATAACCTTTTTTATTCTCTCCTCAAAGTCGCCTCTGTACTTGGTGCCGGCAACCATTCCGGTCAGGTCAAGCGAGATAAGTCTCTTGTTTTTGAGAAGCTCGGGTACCTCGCCCGAAACGATTTTAAGCGCAAGTCCCTCGGCTATGGCGGTTTTGCCGACGCCCGGCTCGCCTATAAGGCAGGGATTGTTCTTGGTGCGTCTTGAGAGGATCTGGATCACTCTCTTTATCTCGCGCTCTCTCCCGATTACGGGGTCAAGCTTGTTCTCCATTGCAAGGGCTGTCATGTCCCTGCTGTACTGAGCCAGGATTGATGGTTTCTTGCCTGCCTTTGGCCCCTGTTTGCCTCTGCCAAGATCCTCTTTTACAAGAGCGGGGTCCTCTCCCATCGCTGCCAGGGTCTCTGCATAAATCTTCTGAGCAGGTACACTCAAAGTGCTAAGGAGCCTTA
>JAEEUJ010000209.1 GCA_016290515.1 Clostridiaceae bacterium | reverse complement strand
GGGGCATATTTGCTATAGTGTCAGTACTCCACTCATCCTTTCCTCTAAGCGTTTTAATGTGATTACTCTCCAGAAACGACTTAATTTGTAGAACGCTTGCGCCATCAAGATATAAATTAAATATCCTTCTGACGATTTCGGCTTCCTCCGGAACAATATACGGTTCCTTCGTTTTTTCATCCCGTCTGTAACCGAGAAGGTTAAACCGACATGCATAAGTCCCGTTCTGCATACGTTTATGGATACCCCACCTCACATTCCCACTTATATTTTCGCTTTCACTTTGAGCGAGGACGCTATAGATGCCGATATAGGTTTCGCTTTCTTCCGTCAAAGAATTGATGTTCTGTTCCTCAAAAAAGATTCCTATTCCCATAGCTTTCAATTTGCGAAGATAACTCAAACTGTCCACGACATTACGCGCGTAACGGGAAACCGATTTTGTGAGAATAAGGTCTATCTTCCCTTTCTCACAGTCTTTGATCATTCTCAAAAAGTCATCGCGCTTTCTCGCGAGTGTCCCCGTGATCCCTTCATCAGCATATATATCGACAAATCGCCACTTGGGATTACTCATAATCTTTTCCCGGTAATAACTCATTTGAGCGTTATAACTATTGAGCTGATCTTCCGCGTCCGTGCTGACGCGACAATATGCCGCCACATTCAGTGGTCTGTTTGGATTATTCTTTGATGCCAATAACGGGTTGGCAGCTATCTTAGTTACAACTTTCGGAGTTGTCATTGTTGCCTGCATTTTTGTTGGCCTCCTGCTCGTCAACTATTCTGTCATTCAAAAACCGGATAGAAATCGTCCCGTCATTATGAACGATAATTGTTTTTACGATTCGCGTTATCAATTCAAAATCGGGACTGTCCGATTTTTCCAGGGTTTTAACATATTCAATCAACTTATCGGTTACCGCTTTTGAAGGATCAAGGCGGCAGCAATCATAGCGATTAGATGCTGCGTTAAATATAGTCGCCTTGATTGGCTGAAACTGCGGGGTTTTCTGTTCTGTCATCCTGTCAATTTCACGATCCTGCCTTATCAATTCGAGCGTTGGTTCATACGGCTCTGCGCAGCTTTGTTCGTACTGAAGACCGTTCGGGTTATCAATTATTAGATTCAATAGCTTTGTAAGTTTCCCGAACAATTCTTCATCGTCAAGATAGAACGTCGACTTACAATGATTCAGACATTCCCAACGCTCAAGAGTGCCATAATAGTGCTTCCGTCGCGTATATCGGTGGCCGCATTCAGCACAAATCATTTTCCGTTTCAATAACGCTATTTCCGGTATGTCAGGTTCCCGTTTGCCGCCCTTATAAGACTTCATAGCATTGGCGGTCATATACTCTTCTCTCGTTATGATTTCAGGATATTCCATATCGCCTGTATAATGCTCATTTTCAATGATACGGCAAACGGCGTTTTTAGTCCAAGTAGTTTTATCTTTGTAGTAAACGGTTCTCTCTCCGGTCAACGTATCAGCAATGCTTTTCATCGTTTTACCGGATATGTACTCACGGAAGATCCTCCGAACGATGTCGGCCTCCTCCGGGATTATATAGAAAAGGAGGTGCTCTTTTCTGTACCCGTAAAGTATCGTCCTCAGTCCCATACGATACCCTCCTTAAACCTTAGTCCACACTTCAATTCAAACATCAGCGCAGTTTTTGAAATCACGAAGATTTTTGCCACAAGTCTTCTAAAAATCTCCCGGTCAAACCACAGAATAGCATCAGGCATTTCTGCGAGTTGTTCTTTGGCCTCTCTAAGCAGTTCAATACACGCTTCATCGCCATCCTCATGAAGAAGCTTTTGGCGGCGAGCGCGGAGCTCGTTAATGCGTTTATTCACAACACCCGTTTGTTCTCTGAAAGTTATTTCATCCACCATCCCCTGCTGAAAATAACGAATATACATACTGTTTTCATCAGACAATGATGCTATTTCCCTATCCATTTCACTGATACTTTCGCACCCGATTGTTATGCGCTTTTTAAGCGCAGTTAGTTGCGAAAACGCTGTTTGAAGCACCGTCCCCTCGTTTTGTTTAAGGCGGTTATACATATTCACAAAGGTTTTCTCGATTTCCGCTTCTGTCACGGAGGCCGTATTACAGAAAATGCCTTTTGTTCCGCTTTTTATACATAGCCAACGTTTTTCGTCTTTCGGACTCTTAGACTTGTATGCATTACCGCAGTTGCCGCAATAAAGGATTCCCTTATATGTCCGCTCTTTTGGTGATGATCTGCCGGCTATCTTTTCTGCTTTCTTTTCACATA
>JAEEUJ010000056.1 GCA_016290515.1 Clostridiaceae bacterium | reverse complement strand
TTGTCGGAAATGCTGAATGTCGGATAAACGCTGATTGAGTCGCCGGAATGAATTCCGGTGCGTTCAACGAGTTCCATTATGCCCGGCACGAAAACATCTGTGCCGTCGCAGATGGCGTCTACCTCAATCTCCTTGCCCTGGATATATTTGTCAACGAGAACGGGCTTGTCCTCATCGATTTCAACCGCGGTTTTAAGATAATGGCGCAGGTCTTCATCTTTTGAAACTATCTGCATTGCGCGGCCGCCGAGTACGAAGGAGGGCCTCACGAGAACGGGATAGCCGATTTCGTTTGCCGCCTTGATTCCGTCCTCAATCTTTGTGACCGCTCTGCCCTTGGGCTGAGGAATGTTGAGGTCGAGAAGGATTTTTTCGAAGCTGTCTCTGTTTTCGGCTCTCTCGATTGCTGCGCAGTCAGTACCGATAATCTTGACGCCTCTGTCCATAAGCGGCTGGGCGAGATTGATAGCCGTCTGACCGCCTAAGGAAGCGATAACGCCTTCGGGATTTTCGAAGTCGATAATTGCCATTACATCTTCGGGCGTAAGCGGCTCAAAGTAGAGCTTGTCCGCCGTAGTGTAGTCGGTCGAAACGGTTTCGGGGTTGTTATTTATAATGATTGCTTCATAGCCCGCACGCTTGATGGTCTGTACGGCGTGAACGGTCGAGTAGTCGAATTCAACGCCCTGACCTATTCTTATCGGACCTGCGCCGAGCACGATAATCTTTTTCTTATCCGTAAGGCGCGAAGCGTTCTCGCCCGTGTATGACGAGTAGAGATAGGCGATATACTTGCCCGTGTGGAGCGTATCGACCATCTTGAATATCGGAATAATTCCGTTCTGCTTTCTCAGATTATAAACCGCAATTTCGTCGCAGTTCCAGAGCTTTGCGATAAACTGATCCGAGAAGCCCATTTTCTTGGCTTCCTTTAATACCGTAAGGTCGTTAGGTCTTTGCTTAAGCTCGTTTTCCTTTTCGATTATCTTCTTCAAGCACTCGAGGAAAAGCTCGGTAATCATCGTTACCTCGTGAAGCTTTTCGATTGAAGTACCGAGTCTCAAAAGCTGGGCTATTGCGAAGATGTTGTCAGCCTTGAATTCCTTGATATAGTCGAGAAGCTCAGCCTCGCTCATATTATCGAACTTTGCAAGGTGAACGTGGCATACGCCCGTTTCAAGCGAACGGACGGACTTCAGGAAGCACTCGTCGAGAGTCGAGCCTATGCCCATAACCTCGCCCGTAGCCTTCATCTGAGTACCGAGTGTATTCGGTGCGTCTGCAAACTTGTCGAAGGGGAAGCGGGGGAATTTCGCAACGATGTAGTCAAGGCTCGGCTCGATTGCCGCCGTGCCGCCTGCAACAGGGATATCCTCAAGCGCCATACCCATCGCTATCTTCGCGGTAACCCTTGCTATCGGGTAGCCGCTTGCCTTTGAAGCGAGCGCCGACGAACGCGAAACTCTCGGGTTGACTTCGATTAAGAAATATTCGCTTGAATTCGGATTGAGCGCAAACTGAACGTTGCAGCCGCCCTCGATTTTAAGCTCTCTGATAATCTTAATAGCCGAGTCATTGAGCATTTTAAGGTCGTGGTCGTTGAGCGAAAGGATGGGAGCTACAACTATCGAGTCGCCCGTGTGAACGCCGACGGGGTCAACGTTTTCCATACCGCAGATTGTGATAGCATGGTCGTTTGAGTCGCGCATAACCTCGAATTCGATTTCCTTATAGCCCTTTACGCTCTTTTCGATAAGCACCTGATGAACGGGGGAGAGCTTGAAGGCGTTGATGCCGATTTCAACGAGCTCCTCCTCGTCGTTTGCGAAGCCGCCGCCCGTGCCGCCTAAGGTAAACGCGGGACGAAGCACTACGGGATAGCCTATGCGCTTTGCCGCTTCCTTTGCCTCGTCAAGTGAGTATGTGATTTCCGAGGGAATTACAGGCTCGCCTATGGACTCGCACATCTCCTTGAAAAGCTCTCTGTCCTCGGCTCTCTCAATTGAGCTTGACGACGTGCCGAGAAGCTGAACGCCGCACTCCTTGAGTATGCCCTTCTTTTCAAGCTGCATGGCGAGATTAAGCCCCGTCTGTCCTCCGATGCCGGGGACTATTGCGTCGGGACGCTCATAGCGTAAAATCTTTGCTATGTATTCAAGCGTAAGCGGCTCCATATAAACCTTGTCCGCTATCTGCGTGTCGGTCATGATTGTCGCAGGGTTTGAGTTGCAGAGTATTACCTCGTAGCCCTCCTCCTTGAGCGCAAGACACGCCTGAGTGCCTGCGTAGTCGAATTCAGCCGCCTGACCGATAACTATGGGGCCCGAACCGATGATAAGTACCTTTTTGATGTCCGTTCTCTTTGCCATATATATACCTCCGAAAATTAATTACTTTTTATAAACCGCCCTGCCGTCATAAACGGTCATAAGGCATTCGCCGTAAACGCTCATTCCCTCAAATGGCGTGGATTTACCCATTGAAATGAATTCGTCGGGATTAACGGCGTATTCTTTATTCAGATTCCATACCGTGAAGGAATTGCCGAGCGGTATTGAAAAGCGCTTTCTTGAATTAACTGCAAGCACTTCAATCAGCCTGTCAAGCGTGATTACCTTTTCTTTAACAAGCTTTGTGTAAAGCACGGGGAATGCGGTTTCTATACCGACTATGCCGAAGGCGCTTTTTTCAAGTCCTCTCGACTTTTCCTCTGCCGAGTGCGGAGCGTGGTCGGTCGAAATCATATCTATCGTTCCGTCGATAATTCCCTCAATCAAAGCTTCTCTGTCTTCTCTTGCGCGAAGCGGAGGATTCATTTTGAATTTTCCGTCTTCTCTTAAATCGTTCTCGTCAAGCACGAGGTAGTGCGGAGCGGTTTCGCAGGTGATATTCACGCCGCTTTTCTTTGCCTGCCTGATAAGCTCAACACTCTCCTTACAGGAAATGTGGCACACGTGATAGGCGCAGCCGCTTTTTGCCGAAAGCTCAATGTCCCGCTCAATCGGGCGCCACTCGCTTTCGGAGCAGATACCCCTGTGGTTATGCTCCTTTGCATAAATTCCGTCATGTATATACCCGCCGTGAAGCAACGAGTTGTCCTCGCAATGTGCGACGATTATCTTGTCAAGGCTCTTTGCAATTCTCATCGCTTCGAGCATCATCTCTTCTGACTGAACGCCTCTGCCGTCGTCGGAAAAGGCTATTACGTTCGGCGCCATAGCCGCCATATCCGAAAGCTGCTCTCCGAGCTGACCTACGGTAATCGCGCCGTAGGGGAGTACGTTGATAACGGCGTCGCTTTTAATAATATCGGTCTGCTCTTTAAGATGCTCTGCACTGTCGGGCACGGGATTCAGGTTAGGCATCGTGCAAACCGCCGTGTAGCCGCCGTGCGCTGCCGCCTTTGAGCCCGTGAGTATCGTCTCTTTATAAGAAAAACCCGGCTGACGGAAATGCACATGCACATCGCAAAAGCCGGGAAAAATCGAATATTCATCCTTTGAAAGAGAGAAATGTGCGAAATCGGGGAAAACTTCCTGAATTTCGCTTGCAGAGTAGTTCAGTTTTAAGGGTAAATTCTTCTGCATAATAACCTCTTAAAAAAATAACCTCACCCGAAACGGCAAGGTACACTAATCTAAAGCAAGGCTTACACCAAACAATATATAATAGAATCTTGCCAATCTCTCTGTATTGGTTTAAAGATTTATGTTGTATTTATAATAGCATTGTATTTAGTCGCTGTCAACTAAAATTTGGCTGTCGGCACACAAGATATTGAGCCGTTTTTGAACTGTTTTTTGTGCAAAATAACAGTCGGCGCAAACTGACAAAAAACGTGCTTCAAAGGGAGAAGATGAGTAAACTTACAAAAAATGATAAAAAATTATAAAAAAACTGCAATTATATGCATATTTATGAATATAATTGCAAAATATATGCATAAATATTCATTTTATACTTGACAAGCGCAGTCAATCGCAGTATAATACATTAAATTTATAAAAGGAAAAAGATATATGTTCAAGGTTTTTATTGACGGCAGCGCGGGTACGACGGGACTTCGCATATACGAAAGGCTTGAAAACAGAAGCGATATAAAGCTTATTGTTTTGCCCGATGCCGACAGAAAAGATATTAATAAACGAAGACAGGCGCTCAACGAAAGCGATATTTCGTTTCTCTGCCTTCCCGATGCGGCGGCTCTCGAGGCCGTTTCGCTCATAGATAATCCCGACACGGCGGTTATCGACACCTCGACGGCGCACAGAACGGCTGACGGCTGGGCATACGGCTTTCCCGAGCTTACGGGACTTCGCGAAAAGATAGCCTCCTCAAAGCGCATAGCCAATCCGGGCTGTTACGCGAGCGGTTTTATCTCGCTTGTGGCGCCGCTTCGCGAAAACGGAATTATTCCCGCGGATGCACTTCTCAGTTGCTTTTCACTCACGGGTTATTCGGGCGGCGGCAAGAAAATGATAGCCGACTACGAAGCAGAGAACAGGGACGCTTTACTCAATTCACCGCGGCAGTACGGTCTTACGCAGTCGCATAAGCATCTGCCCGAAATGGCGAAGCTTTGCTCACTTGAAAACGAACCGTCCTTCTGTCCGATAGTTGCCGATTATTACTCGGGAATGCAGGTTACCGTTTCGCTTTTCAGAGAGCAGATAAACGGCAGTACGGAAGATATAAAGGAACTGTATAAATCCTATTATAACGGAGCGCTTGTGAAATACGCCGAGGCTCCCGACGAAAGCGGATTTCTGTCGTCAGATAAGCTTTCGGGCTTCGACAGTATGGAGATAAGCGTTTTCGGAAACGGCGAGCGGATACTCCTCGTTTCCCGCTTTGAAAATCTCGGCAAGGGCGCTTCGGGCGCGGCGATACAGAATATGAATATACTTATGGGTGTCGACGAAACAACGGGACTCAATATACTTTGATTCAGGAGATTGAAATGAAATTTGTAAAAGGCGGCGTTTGCGCCGCAAAGGGCTTTACCGCGGGCGGTGTGCACTGCGGAATAAGAAAGAACAGAGACAAAAAGGATTTATCGCTCATTGTAAGCGAAACCAGAGCTTCTGCGGCGGCGGTCTATACGACAAATTTAGTCAAGGGCGCACCGCTTACCGTCACAAAAGAGCATCTTGCTGACGGCTTCGCTCAGGCGGTTATCTGTAATTCGGGCAACGCCAACACCTGCAACGCAAACGGTATTGAAATTGCCAACGAGATGTCTGCGCTGTGCGCAAACGCTCTGGGCATAAGCGAAAACGATATCGTGGTTGCTTCAACGGGCGTTATCGGTCAGCCGCTCGATATAGAGCCTATCGCTGACGGTATTCCCGAGCTTGTCGCTTCGCTTAGCGTTGACGGCAGCGATGCAGCGGCTCAGGGAATTATGACTACCGACACAAAGAAAAAAGAGGTTGCGGTTGAGTTTGAGCTTGACGGAAAGACCTGCCGTATAGGCGGTATTGCCAAGGGCAGCGGTATGATTCACCCGAATATGGCTACAATGCTCGTCTTTATCACAAGCGACGTCGCCATTTCACCTTCAATGCTTCAGAAGGCTCTTTCGGGCGACATAGCTAACACCTTCAATATGGTAAGCGTTGACGGCGACACCTCAACAAACGATATGGTCACCGTGCTTGCAAACGGACTTGCGGGCAACAGCAAAATCACTGCCGAGGGCGGGAACTTCGATATCTTTATGAAGGCGCTTAATTCCGTGACCGTCGAGCTATGCCGCGGTATTGCGGGCGACGGCGAGGGCGCAACGAAGCTTCTCGAATGCAAGGTAACGGGTGCTAAAACTCTCGATATTGCAAAGACCGTTGCCAAGAGCGTTATTTGTTCCTCACTCCTGAAGGCTGCTATGTTCGGCGCTGACGCCAACTGGGGCAGAGTGCTCTGCGCGATAGGCTATTCGGGCGCGGACGTCGACGTAAATAAAATCGACGTTGCCTTCAGAAGCGAAGCGGGCGAGATAGCGGTCTGCGAAAACGGAGCGGGCATTGCGTTTTCCGAAGAGATTGCCAAGGAAATACTCCTGAAGGATGAGATTGAAATTCTCGTAGCGCTCAACGACGGCGGTTATTCGTCAACGGCGTGGGGCTGCGACCTTACATACGATTACGTCAAAATAAACGGAGATTACAGAACTTAAACGGAGAGAGATTATGGTAGACAGCTTATCAAACGCGGAGCGCGCCGAGGTCATAACCCAGGCGCTTCCATACATTAAAAAATATACGGGCAAGGTCGTCGTTGTTAAGTACGGCGGCAACGCCATGATTAACGAACAGCTTAAGCAGCAGGTTATGGAGGATATCGTGCTTCTGTGGCTTATCGGCGTTAAGATTGTTCTCGTTCACGGCGGAGGTCCCGAAATAAGCGAGCTTATGAAAAAGCTCGGCAAAGAGGCGAAATTCGTTGACGGCCTTCGGGTTACCGATAAGGAAACGGTCGATATCGTTCAGATGGTGCTTGCGGGCAAGGTCAACAAAACGCTCGTAAATATGCTCGAAATGAAGGGCGGACGCGCGGTCGGACTTTCGGGTATGGACGGCAGACTCATAGAAGCCGAAATCAAGGACGAAAAGCTCGGCTACGTCGGCGAGATTACCAAGATACATATAAAGCCCGTAACCGATTTGCTTGAGAAGGATTATATTCCCGTTATCTCAACGCTCGGCTGCGATAAGCAGGGCAATACCTATAATATCAACGGCGACACCGCCGCGGCGAATATTGCGGGCGCGCTGGGAGCCGAGAAGCTTATAATGATGACCGACATTGACGGCATTTTAAGAGATAAGGACGACCCGTCTACGCTGATACCCGAAATCACGATAAACGAAGCCAATAAGCTTTATGAGGACGGCATCGTTACGGGCGGTATGATACCGAAGGTTGAGTGCTGTATAGACGCAATTCACAAGGGCGTTAAGAACGTCGTAATTCTTGACGGCAGAGTTCCTCACTCGATACTTATGGAATTACTGACGGACGAGGGCGCAGGTACTATGGTAACCGGAGAGAAGAAGAAATGAGCATAAAAGAAATTGATAAAGAATATATAGCGGGTACGTACAAGCGTTTCGACGTTGAAATCGTATCGGGTAAGGGCAGCAAGGTCTATGACGAAAACGGCAGGGAATATATCGACCTGACAAGCGGAATCGGCGTAACCTCATTCGGTATAGCCGATAACGAGTGGAAGGCGGCAATAGTTGACCAGATTAACCGTGTTCAGCACATGTCCAACCTTTATTACACCGAGCCGTGCGCTCTGCTTGCAAAGGCGTTGTGCGAAAAAACGGGACTTAAAAAGGTCTTCTTTTCAAATTCCGGCGCCGAGGCAAACGAGTGCGCGATAAAGGCGGCGCGTAAGTACGCCTGCGACAAATACGGCGAGGATGCCTACACAATAGTTACCCTTGAAAACAGCTTTCACGGCAGAACGGTAACCACGCTTGCCGCGACGGGGCAGGAGCATTATCACGAGCTTTTCAAGCCGCTGACGGCAGGCTTTGAGCATATCAGAGCGGGCGATATGAACGCTCTTAAAACTATCTGCGAAAAGAAAAGAATAGCCGCCGTTATGATAGAGTGCATTCAGGGCGAGGGCGGCGTAATTGCGCTTGATAAGGATTTCGTTATCTCGCTTTACGAATACTGCTGCGAAAACGATATTCTGCTTATAGTTGACGAGGTACAGACGGGCAACGGCAGAACGGGTAAGCTTTATGCCTATATGAATTACGGCATAACCCCCGATATCGTAACCACCGCCAAGGGACTTGCGGGCGGTCTGCCGATTGGCGCGGCGCTTTTCGGCGAGAAGACGCAGAACGTTTTCGGCTTCGGCGACCACGGCTCGACCTTCGGCGGAAATCCCGTCAGCTGCGCGGCGGCGCTGAGTATCATAAAGCGTATTGACGAAAAACTCTTAAACGAGGTCAACGAAAAGAGTAAATATATCTTTTCGGCTTTTGACGGCGCCGAGGGCGTAGAGAGCGTCAGCGGCATGGGACTTATGATTGGTATCAAGACCGTGAAGCCCGCCGCCGAGGTGCTCGGAAAATGTATTGAAAACGGAGTGCTTTGTCTTACCGCAAAGGATAAGCTGAGACTTTTACCCGCACTTAATATTGACTTTGAGGATCTTAAAAAAGCAGTTGAAATTATAAAGAACGTTTGTAAGGAGTAAAATATGAATTTACAGGGCAGAAATTTTCTTAAATTACTTGACTTTGAACCCGAGGAGATAAACTATCTTATCGACCTTGCGGCTGAACTGAAGGAAAAGAAGAAAAAGGGAATTCCCCACCGTATTCACGAGGGAAAGAGCATAGCTCTCATATTTGAGAAGTCCAGCACGAGAACGCGCTGCGCCTTTGAGGTTGCGGCGAACGATCTGGGTATCTATCCCGTTTATCTTGACCCCAACAGCTCGCAGATAGGCAAGAAGGAGAGCATAGCCGATACCGCCAGAGTGCTCGGCAGAATGTTCGACGGCATTGAGTACAGAGGCTACGGTCAGGAAAAGGTCGAAAGACTCGCCGCCTATTCGGGCGTAAGAGTCTGGAACGGTCTTACCAACGAATTCCACCCGACTCAGATTCTTGCCGATTTCCTTACAATCAAGGAGCATTTCGGCCGTCTTGAGGGCATAAAGCTCGTTTATATGGGTGAGGCTCATTACAATATGGGCAACTCGCTTATGGTAGGCTGCGCGAAGATGGGTATGCACTTCGTTGTATGCTCCCCGAAGAAATACCTTCCCGATGCCGAGCTGACGCAGCAGTGCCTTGAAATTGCTGAACAGACAGGCGCAACGATAGAGTTTATCGAGGACCCGATGGAGGCTACGAAGAATGCCGACGTTATATATACCGACGTATGGGTTTCAATGGGCGAACCCGACGAGGTCTGGGCGGAGAGAATCAAGGATCTTATACCTTATCAGGTCAATTCGGTTATAATGGCAAACGCGGGCGAGCAGTGCCGCTTTATGCACTGTCTGCCTTCGTTCCACGACCTTGAAACCGAGATGGGAAGCAGAATCTGCGAAAAATTCGGCCTTGACTGTATGGAGGTTACCGACGAGGTGTTCGAGGGTGAACAGTCCATAGTATTCGACGAAGCCGAAAACAGACTGCACACTATCAAGGCGGTTATTGCCGCCACTTTATAAGGAAGTTACGGGAAAATGAAAAAAGCGTATCTTGTACTTGAAAATTCAAAGGTGTTTGAGGGCTGCCGCATAGGAGCGGACGGTGAAACACTCGGCGAGCTCGTCTTTACGACGGGCGTTGTCGGCTATCTCGAAACCCTGACCGACCCGAGCTACGCGGGACAGATTGTTATGCAGACCTTCCCGCTTATCGGAAATTACGGCGTTATTCCCGAGGATTTTGAGGGCAAAACCGCCGTCAGGGGCTACGTCGTCAGGGAGCTTTGCGATTATCCTTCAAACTTCAGAAGCGAATATGAACTCGACCGCTTCTTAAAGGACAACGGCATAGTCGGCATCTGCGGAGTCGATACCCGTGAGCTTACGAAAATTATCCGTGAGCAGGGCGTTATGAACGCGGTTATCTGCGACGAGATTCCCGACGATTTGTCCGCGGTTAAGAATTACCTGATTAAAGATATTGTACCCGAGGTCAGCACAAAGGAAAAGCAGGTTTATGAGGCTCAGGGCGACAAAAAGTTCAACGTTACGCTTATCGACTACGGCGCAAAGCGCAATATCATACGCTCACTGCAGCAGCTCGGCTGCGAGGTTACGCTTGTGCCTTACGATACGCCTGCCGAGGATATACTCGCCGCCGACCCCGACGGGATAATGCTCTCCAACGGGCCGGGCGACCCGACAGACAATGTTTATTCAATAGAACAGATTAAGAAGCTTGTCGGCAGAAAGCCGATTTTCGGAATCTGTCTTGGCCATCAGCTCACGGCTCTCGCCATGGGCGCAAAGACCGAAAAGCTCAAGTACGGTCACCGCGGCGCCAATCAGCCCGTAACTCTTGCCGACGGCTCGAGAACGTATATCACGAGCCAGAATCACGGCTACGCCGTAGTTAACGACAGCGTGAACGGCATAGGTGAAATAAGCTTTACAAACGCCAATGACGGCAGCTGCGAGGGCATTGAATACAAGGACAAAAAGTGCTTCACGGTTCAGTTCCATCCCGAGGCGTGCTCGGGACCCAAGGACACGGCGTTTCTGTTTGACAGGTTTATAAAGATGATGGAGGATGAGCGCAATGCCGAGAGATAACAGCGTTAAAAAGGTACTCGTAATAGGCTCGGGCCCCATCGTAATAGGTCAGGCTGCCGAATTCGACTACGCGGGAGCTCAGGCGTGCCGCGTGCTTCGCGCAGAGGGCATCAACACGGTGCTCGTCAATTCGAATCCCGCAACCATAATGACCGACAAGAATCTCGCCGACGAGATTTACCTCGAGCCTCTCAACGCGGAAACCGTCGCGAGAATAATTGAAAAAGAACGTCCCGACAGTCTGCTCGCTTCACTCGGCGGACAGACGGGACTTACAATAGCCATGCAACTATCGGAAAACGGCGTGCTCGAAAAGTACGGCGTAAGGCTTCTGGGAAGCGACGTTTCGGCCATCAATACCGCCGAGGACAGAGAGCTTTTCAGAGACAAGATGAAGGAAATCGGTCAGCCCGTCGTTCCCAGTGAAATTGCCAACGATATCGAAACGGCTGTAAAGGTTGCCGCCGAAATCGGTTACCCCGTAATCGTGCGCCCTGCCTTTACTCTGGGCGGCTCGGGCGGCGGCATCGCCGAAACCGAGGAGGAATTCATCACCATAGCAAAGACGGGACTTGATATGTCCCCGATAACGCAGATACTCGTTGAAAAGTGCATTTCGGGCTGGAAGGAAATCGAGTTTGAAACTATGCGCGACGCCAAGGGCAACGTTATAGCCGTCTGCTCGATGGAAAATCTTGACCCCGTCGGCATACATACGGGCGACTCTATAGTCACTGCGCCCGCACTCACGCTCGCCGATAAGGAGTATCAGATGCTGCGTTCGGCTTCGCTTGATATTATCTCGTCTATCGGAATAGTCGGCGGCTGCAACTGTCAGTTCGCGCTCAATCCCGACAGCTTTGAATATGCGGTAATCGAGGTTAATCCCCGTGTTTCAAGGTCATCTGCCCTCGCTTCAAAGGCTACGGGTTACCCGATAGCGAAAATTACCACTAAAATCGCTTTAGGCTACAGTCTTGATGAAATAAAGAACGATATTACGGGCAAAACCTGCGCATGTTTTGAACCTGCGCTCGACTATGTGGTTGTAAAATTCCCGAAATGGCCGTTTGACAAATTCAGAGGCTCGTCGAGAAAGCTCGGAACACAGATGAAGGCTACGGGCGAGGTTATGGCTATTGCGCCGTATTTTGAAGCTGCTTTGTTAAAGGCGGTAAGAGGCGCTGAAATTTCACTCGAAACGCTCAATTGTCCCCCTCTTGACAACAGAGATGTCAGAGAGAGGCTCTGTGACTGTAATGACAGAAGAATTTTTACCGTTTTTGAGGCGCTCAAAAGCGGAGTATCGGTTGACGATATTCACGAAATCACAAAAATTGACAATTGGTTTTTATATAAGCTTAAAGGGCTTGCCGATTTTGAAAAGCAGCTCAAAGAAAAAGGCGTTGCAGACAAAAATTATCTAAAAGCAAAAAAGCTCGGCTATACAGAC
>JAEEUJ010000055.1 GCA_016290515.1 Clostridiaceae bacterium | reverse complement strand
TACACTGAACCCAAAGGCTGCACAACCCGGAATTGTAAGCGGATCCGACGGTTCGCTTAACGTCAGAGACGGAGCCGGAACCAACGGAACAAAGGTAATAGACGTTCTTAAAAACGGAACAGTTGTAACTATAATATCATCCAGCGGAAACTGGTTTTACATCAGTTATACCGACGCCAACGGCAACCTGAAATACGGTTATGTTTCCGCAACGTACGTTACGGTCAAGGCTGAGGACCGCACGACTTCGACTGTGCCTTCGGTTTATACGTCTTATATCAACAGATTAAAGAGCGCGCATCCCAACTGGCAGTTTAAGTTCTACAATACGGGAATCGACTGGAAGGACGTCGTTACGGCACAGACAAAATCGGGTAAAAATGCCATTGCGGGCGCTCCGCTGTCTTTCCGTTCGACTTCAGTAAACTTCTCGATATCGGGTGCAAGCTCAGTTGAAGGCTATCTTCTCAGCGACTATGTTAAGCGAGAAGGCGGTTCTTACATCGTTTCAACCTCAGGAAGCAAGCTGACAATGCGCAAGGGCGCGGGTACGGCGTATGAAGCTGTTGCTTCCGTCCCCAACGGCACCGCGGTAATTGTATCTGACTGTGTGCAGGGCGAAGGCGGTAAGTTCTGGTATAAAGCTCGTTATTACACGTCATACGGCAGCTATTCATATAAAAATGTAGAGGGTTCGTCATGGTTCCAGCCTCACGGTCAGGTGGTTCGTTATTATCTTGATCCAAGGAACTTCCTTAACGATTCCGACGTTTTTCAGTTTGAACAGCTTGCATTTGATAAAAGTGTTCACACTGAGCAGGGCGTTATTGCGATTATTCGCAGTACATTTATGAATAATACGCTTATTCAGACAACTGACGGCAGAAGTATTACCTACGCAAAGGCGATTATGGAAGCTGCTGCAGCATATAACGTATCGCCGTATCATCTGGCTTCAAGGATTATTCAGGAGGTCGGAACAAACGGCAGTGTTGCGTCGAGAGGCAACAGTACGACGTATCCCGGAATATATAATTTCTATAATATAGGCGCCTATACCGGTGTTACCGACGGACTTCGCTGGGCAAGTCAGTCGGGCTCGTACGGCAGACCTTGGGACTCTCAGTACAAGTCAATTATGGGCGGCGCACAGTACATAGCGGAAGGCTTTATAAATAAAGGCCAGTCAACTCTTTATTTCCAGAAGTTCGACGTTGTTTCAAACGGTACAAAATTCTATGACCATCAGTATATGAGCAATATTGTTGCTCCGAGCGCTGAGGGTAAAAACGTCGCCAAGGCCTATAAGGAAATGGGAATCGACAACTCAAACTTTGTCTTCCTGATTCCTGTATATAACAATATGCCGAGCTTTGCTTATCCGTTGCCGGCAAGATACGATTATCCGAATATGTTGCCTGACAGCGATAACGGTTATCTTCAGCAGTTCTCGGATGTAAATATGGGCGACTGGTATTTCGACGCAGTTAAGTTCGTTTATGACGAGGGCTATATGTTCGGTTACGGAAACGGTAAATTCGGTGTAACCGACCCGATTAACCGTGAGGATTTTGCAGTTGTGCTTTCACGTCTTGCGGGTGCTAATATTCCTGCATATAAGGATGCCGAAAGCACATTCCCGGACGTTAAGGGCGGTTCGTATTACTATTATGACGTAATGTGGGCAAATGACAGGGGACTTATCACCGGTTATAATAACGGTAAGTTCGGTGTAGGCGATAAGATTACCCGTGAACAGGTCTGCACCATTATCTATCGCTACGCACAGTCTATATACAGAGATGTTTCGCTTGATGAAGACTCGCAAACAATTCTGAGTGAATTTTCTGACGCTGATACGGTAAGTGAATTTGCACGTGAAGCTATGGCCTGGTGCATAAGCGTCGGTATTATCAAGGGCAACAAGGACAACAAGTTAATGCCGCAAAATACCGCCAACAGAGCCGAAATGGCTGTTATGGTTCAGCGTATGGTTCAGGATAACTCGCTTTGTTATAAGGGTTATCCCGATGTTCAGACCGGTTCGTGGTATTACGATGCTGTACAGACTGTTTATCACAAGGGATATATCAGCGGCTATCAAAACGGAAAATTCGGTCCCGAGGACAGCGTTCAGCGTCAGGACTTCATTGTAATAATGTCACGTGTAGCCGGTATTAACACCGACGATTATGCCGAGATTGCAAATGCGTTCCCTGACGTTGCAAACGGCTCTTACTATTGCAATGCTGTTAAATGGTCTGTAACTAACTCTATAATGACCGGTTATAATAACGGTAATTTCGGCGTCGGTGACAAGCTTACCCGTCAGGATGCATGCACCGTAATCTGCAGATTTGTGCGTTATCTCGGCATAGATACCGAAATTGAGGACGGCGAAATACAGACTACGCTTGACGTTTTTGACGACGCAGATTCGATAAGCGCATATGCTCAGGGCTCAATGGCGTGGTGCGTTAAAAACGGAATCATTTCGGGAAAGAACGCTGCGACGCTCGCCCCGCTTGACAATATCAGCCGTGCGCAGATTGCGCAGATACTGCTGAATATGATTAATAATAATCTGATTTAAGTAAAAATTTTAAGGCATCTTCGTTTGAAGATGCCTTATTTTTTTATTTTAATTTAACTCGAGCAGATCTCTTATAACTGCACCTGCAATTATCAGTCCCGCCGCGGACGGAGTGAACGAGTTGCTGGCGGGTGTTCTGCCTTCACTCTGTGTGAACGGCGTTTCCTTAGAATAAAGTACCTTAAGATGCTTTATTCCGCGTTTTTTCAATTCAAGACGCATAACACGGGCGAGGGGACATACGCTTGTTTTATTAATATCAGCTATCTCAAATAGTTCGGGGTGTATTTTATTGCCCGTCCCCATTGACGAAATCAGCCTTGTACCCGACCTGTCACAACAAACGGCAAGCTCAATTTTAGCTTTTACCGTGTCAATGGCATCAACTACGTAGTCGTATTGAGAAAAGTCAAAATCAGCCGAGTTTTCGGGCAAAAAGAAGCAGTTGAATATATTGACTGTCGCATCGGGATTAATATCGAGAATACGCTCTTTCATTACGTCAACCTTCGGCCTGCCGAGAGTGCTGTTGAGAGCGACAAGCTGACGGTTAATATTACTGACTGCAACCGTGTCGTTATCAATTAAATCAAGTGTCCCTACACCTGCGCGTGCAAGCGCTTCGCAGACGTATGAGCCGACTCCGCCTACGCCGAAAACAGCAACGTGGGAGTTTTTCAGTTTTTCTATACCATCCTCGGAAAACATCATCTGAGTTCTGTCGGTAAATTTCTCCATATTTATCACCGCAAACAGTATTACATAAAAATTATAAAAAAGCAAGAAAAAAGGCTCTGTTTCCAGAGCCTTATATTTTTTATATCTCGGTGAACATATCCTTTGTAAGTCCGCAGATGGGGCAAACCCAATCGTCGGGAATATCTTCAAATGCCGTTCCGGGAGCAATACCGCTGTCGGGATCGCCGATTTCCGGATCGTAAACATATCCGCAGGGGCATTCATACTTCATAGTAATTCTCCTTATTTACCGAAATATCTCTTGAGAAGACCTGCAAAAGCCTTGCCGTGTCTTGCCTCGTCTCTTGCCATCTCGTGAACTGTGTCGTGAATAGCGTCAAGGCCTAATTCCTTAGCCTTCTTGGCAAGCTCAAACTTACCGAGTGTTGCGCCGTTTTCGGCTTCAATTCTCATAGCAAGGTTCTTTTCGGTTGAATCGGTGATAACCTCGCCGAGAAGCTCGGCAAACTTAGCTGCGTGCTCAGCCTCTTCATAGGCTGCCTTTTCCCAGTAAAGACCGATTTCGGGATAACCCTCTCTGTGGGCAACTCTCGCCATTGCAAGGTACATACCAACCTCGGAGCACTCGCCGTTGAAGTTGGCGCGAAGACCCTCGATAATATCGTCGGGAGCTTCCTTGCCGATACCTACAACGTGCTCAGCTGCCCATGAAAGGCCTTCCTCTTTAACCTCAGTGAATCTTGAACCGGGAACCTTGCACTGCGGGCAGAATTCGGGCGGAGTATCGCCCTCGTGAACATAGCCGCATACGGGACAAATCCATTTTTTCATAACGTTTTTCCTCCAATATTTTTATTAAACAATTACTTGTAAATCAGTAACTATCCAGTCACTATTTTAACATATATTCCGAATAAATCAACCATAAAATGAATATCACACACAAGACTTGAATATATATTACAGATTAATTCACAAGGAGGAAAAAATTGTGGAATATAAGTGCAATTACGAGTATATATGTCAGAAGTCAGTCCTTACAGAAGGCAGCAGCGAAAAGCCCGTTTCAAGCGAAATTACGCTACCTGACTATTTTCCCGATATAGTAAGGGTTGTAAGGAGCCGGATGAGAGTAAATATAAGCTCACAAAGCGTTTTATCGGGTAAGCTGACCGTTGAGGGAAGCGCGGTTTTGTCTGTACTTTATTTGTGTGGGGAGGGTATGCTTCACTGCTTTGAGCAGAGGCTGCCGTTTTCAAAAACAGTTGATGTCAAGGATGACGGGGGCTGTATCTATGTAACACAGGCGAAAACAGAATTCGTTAACTGCAGGGTTGTCAGCCAGAGAAAGCTTGATATTCACGCGAGTATAAGCATTTATTACAAAGGAATAATCATACGAAAGGAAACCGTTTTCAGCGGGTGTGATGACGTTGAGCTTGAAAAGGATTCTGCACTTATTAACACGTCGAGTTTAACCGATTTCAAGTCCAAATATTTCAACATTACGGAAACGGTTGAAACCGGCTCCACTCAGCCGTCTGTTTCGCAGATTGCATCAAGCTGTGTAAATGCAAGACTGCTCTCAACAAAGCTTATTTCGGATAAAATCCTGATAAAAGGCGAGCTGAATGTGAATATTGTTTATATAAGTGAGAACGATGGCAGCGTAGAACACGTTTCGAGTACTGTTCCGTTCAGTCAGATTATAGAAGCAAGCTCAAATGAGCAAAGTACAGCTTTCGTCGGACTGTCGGTCAGCGGCTATGATATTTTTGCAAAAACAGACTCGAGTTCACAGCTCAGACTGTTTGAACTTTCGGCAAACGTCAGAGCCGACATCAGTATTTATGACAACCGTGAAATATCTGTTGTTAATGACCTGTATTCAACCGAGTACAACGTTGTACCGACTGTTGCAAACGTTGAATTGCGTGATTATATTCAGTCGCAGACGGACTCGTATCTTGTAAGAGACAGAATAGAAATCAATAACCAAAGAATCACTGCAGTTTACGACGCTTCTGCTACTGTTTCGGAGCTGAATTATAAATGTGAGAACGGAATAATTAAATATTACGGAACTGTATCTGTTAATTTGCTTAATGATACTGAAAATGAGGGTGTTACAGCGCTTGAAAAAAACGTTGAATTTGAATTTGAAAAGGATGTTGACACAGGCTCCAAAAGCGTATTTGCCGAGCTTTGCGGCACAGTTACCGGCGTTTCGTTCAACATTGTCGGCGACAATTCGGTTGAAGTGAGAGCTGAGATTGAAATTGCTTCAGTTCTGTTCTCTGAAAACGCTGAAAAACTGATTAGCGATGTCGCTGTTAATGAAGATAAAAAGGATAATAATAAACACGGAGTTACGGTGTACTTTGCCGACAAGGGAGAGCGTGTATGGGATATTGCCAAACGTTTCAATACAACAGTAAATTCGCTTTGCGAGGAAAACTCGTTAAGTACGCAAAAGCTTGAAGCTGACAAAAAACTGATAATAATAAGTTGACTGATGACCGCTTCGGCGGTCATTAACTTTATGTTCTGTTGACGCATATTATGAAGCATAAAGAAAATGAGGTGAAGTATATGAACTTAGAAATAAAACTCAGCTCTGTAACCTATGCTTTGAAGGCGAGAGAGCTTCTTTTAAGACGGAATGTAAAGTCTAAAATTATTAAAAACCCGAGTCCGAAAAAGGGCGAAGGATGCGGATATGTACTGACCGTTTACAACCCACAGTTTGACGTGAAAAGTTATCTTGAACTAAACAACATCGTTGTTAAAGACGCGGTGTACAGATAATGGTGTATTTTGACAACGCGGCAACGACCTATCCAAAGCCGCCGCAGGTTATAAGAGCGTTGAGCAATTCACAGGTTAAATTCGGCGCAAATCCGGGCAGGAGCGGATACGATATGGCGATTAATACCTCAGCTGAGATTTACTCGGCAAGGCTTGCCGTTGCGCGTTTTTTTAATTTGTCGGACGAGCAGGGAGTTATCTTCACACACAACTGCACAACTGCGCTCAACACGGTGATTAAAGGTCTTGCCGAAAAAGGTTCGCACTTTGTAATTTCAAACCTTGAGCACAACGCCGTCCTCAGACCGCTTGAAACACTTAAATTACGCGGAATATGCGATTATTCTATAGCAGAATATAATTATGACGACGACAAAACAATTGCAAATTTCAAAGAAAAAATCAACAGTAAAACCGTTGCGATAATCTGCACGGGCGCTTCAAACGTTTTCGGTGTCCGTTTTCCGATTAAGAAGCTTGCCGAGCTTGCGCACAGTTACGGTCTTCTTTTTGTACTTGACGCCGCGCAGACAGCGGGAGTTGTTGATATTGACGTTGAACGCGACGGAATTGATTATATGTGCGTCGCCGCGCATAAAGGCCTCTATGCGCCGATGTCGGTAGGAATTCTAATTATCAATAATTCACGACATCTGAATACTCTTATTGAAGGCGGAACGGGAACCTATTCAGCACATTCAACACAGCCCGAAGATTTACCCGAAAGATTTGAAGCGGGAACACTCAGCGTGCCGCTTATCAGCGCTCTTAAGCAAGGAGTTAATTTTGTTTCAATAAGAGGAACAGACAGTATTTACAGACATGAAATGTCGCTAATTAACGAGCTGTACCGTCAGATGTCCGGAATAAACAACGTTGAACTCTATGTTAACCCGCTGACAGAAGATATAAAAACAGTACCCGTTTTATCGTTCAATATCAGAGGTGTGACCAGCGAGCAGACGGCACAAAAGCTTGCCGAAAATGATATTGCCGTTCGTGCAGGTTTTCACTGTGCATATTCTGCCCACAAAGCCTTTGGAACCGAGCGTTTCGGCACTGTCAGAATATCACCGTGCATATTCAATAAAATGAAAGATGTAAATATATTATTAAATTATATATTTAAGTTTGCAAAATGAAAAGATATATGTTACAATGTAAAAGGTTATGACTGCGTAAATGCGGTTTTCGGATTTGTAAAATGATTTTTGGATTCTGAAAAGGTGGAAAAACAGTGTTTGCTTTATCGTTTGCAGATGTATTCAACGAGGTAAAAAATGCTCTTCTCAGCTTTAACTGGCTGTCTGACGTGCTTGATATTATTCTTGTTGCCTTTCTTATCTATGCGGGCATCAAGCTTATCAGAGACACCAAGGCAATCCAGTTGGCGAAGGGCTTTATTTTAATACTCATTCTCTTCGGTATTGTCAAGCTGCTTCACATGGAGGTAAGCTCCTACATCTTCTCGATGATATTCTCAAACCTGCTTCTGGTACTCGTCGTTATTTTCTCACCTGAAATCAGACACGTTCTTGAGAGCGTAGGCAGGAGTTCTGTTTCAAAATTCAATCCGTTATCTATTTCGAGCAACGAAGCCATCATAAGAAACGAAAAGGCCAACATAATGATTAACTCGGTTTGTAAGGCCTGTTCGGAAATGAGTGACAAGAAAATCGGCGCTCTGATTGTTTTTGAGAGAGAAACCCTTCTCGGCGATATTATCGAAACAGGCACTACGGTAGATGCCGAGATTTCACCCGAAATGATAGGCAATATCTTTTTTCCGAAGGCTCCGCTTCACGACGGTGCCGCAGTAATAAGAGATTTCAGACTTTGTGCGGCAGGCTGTATATTGCCGCTGACCAAGACAAACGATATCAGCAGGGCGCTGGGCACACGCCACAGAGCGGCACTCGGTATGAGCGAACAGTCGGATGCGCTTGTAGTCGTTGTTTCTGAGGAAACGGGCGCGATATCGGTTGCCGAAAAGGGTAATCTCAGCCGGGATATTTCCGACGGCGACCTTCGTGAAATCTTAAGTGAGAATTTCATAGATGAAGGCGCAGAGAATAAGGGATTATTCAAAACCATCTTCAAATCCAGGAAGTAAGCAAAAGGAATTGTAAAATGAGCAAGACCGAAAATAAAAAATTGAATATAAATCTTTCCACGCTTATCAGGAGCAACAAGTTCCTTTTAGGCTTTTCAATCGTTGCCGCGTTCGTACTGTGGCTCTGGGTTTCCATTGAAAAGAGCCCTGTAATTGAAAACACCATTGTTTCCGTTCCCGTACAGATTGACCTTGAGGAAAGCATTCCTTCACAGATGGGACTTCGCATTTTCGGCAACACCAACTATACGGTTGACGTTACCGTGTCAGGCAAAAAGTTTATTGTATCTTCGCTTACCGCTGAAGATATAAAGGTTGTTGCACAGACCAATTACGTTGATTCGGCGGGTAACAAGACGCTGACGCTTAAAGCAACAAACGACTCGACAAAGGATTTTACAATCAAGTCTCTTTCTCAGAATTATATTTCGGTTTACTTCGATTTTTATAAAGAGGCTGAATTTGCGCTTACAACAAATATTGAGACCACTGCGGATAAGATGGTAATTGACGGTTGCTTCTTAGGCGATCCGATCCTTTCAAAGACCACTGTTAAGGTTAACGGACCGTCAACGGAGATAAACAAGATAACAGGGGTCAGCGCTAATTACGTTATAACCGAAACTCTTGGCGCTACCACAACGGTCAATCCCGAAATTGAGCTTGTTGGCGCTACATCAGGTCAGCTCGCCAATACAACTGTTGATGTCGGCGAAAGCGTAATCACAATGACTATACCCGTGCTCAAGGAAATGATGCTTCCCACATCGGTCAGCTTCAGAAACGCACCTGCGTACTATGTAACAAATCCGATGGGCTATGCGGTTTATCCGTCGAGTGTTAAAGTCGGAGTACCAGTTGAGCAGATTGACCAGATTGACAGTATTACGGTCGGTACGATAGATTTCTCGGAAATTGATGCGGGTAACAATTCATTCAACTTCACTGCTGAATCGGTAACCGATTATATGATAATGGACCATGATTCAAACTTCAGGGTTAACGTTATTATGAATAACTGTACGTCAAAGACGTTAACGGTTCCCGCTGCAAACATTTCTATAGTTAAGCAGAATTCGGCGTTTTATTCTCAGCTTACCGCAAACGAATCCGTTAAGGTTCGTGTTATCGGACCTGCGGACATACTCGCCGGCGTAACCGAAAAGGATATCAAGGCTGAAATTGATTTAACCGATGTAGAGCTTAAAGATGGAGTAAACAACGTCAATATTAACTTTACGGTTAATTCCGGCAATTCAAGCTGCTGGGTATTTGGTGAGCATTCGGTAACCGTTACCGCTCAAAAAGCATAATTCGGAGGAACAGATGTCAAAGGAAAACAGTTGTCCCGTCCGCAAGACTTCGGTCGGCGGACAGGCTTTAATAGAAGGAATACTTATGAGAGGGCCTAAGGGCGTTGCCATGTCGGTAAGACTGCCCAACGGTGAAATAGAAACCGAATATAAGGACGCGACAATGTGGCGCGACAAAAACAAGTTCTTCGGCCTGCCTCTTGTAAGGGGAATAGTAGGCTTCGTTGAATCACTTTATACGGGATATAAGTATCTTATGGAATCGGCGGAAAAGTCCACTCAGGGACTTGAAACCCCGCCTGAGGAGCAGATGTCAAAGCTCGACAAATGGCTTGAAGCGCATTTCGGCGAAAAGATGATGAACGCAATAGGCATCATTTCCATGGTTCTCGGCTTTGCCGTTGCATTTGTGTTATTTATGTGGCTGCCGTCTTTTCTGGTTGATAAGATTACCTTCAATCAGCTGCAACAGTTCCATCCGCTTTTTGAAGGCATAATCCGTATAATCATATTCGTAGGTTATATTGCCGCTGTTTCGCTTATGAAAGATATAAGGCGTGTATTTATGTATCACGGCGCCGAGCATAAAACGATATTCTGTTATGAGCACGGACTTGAGCTGACGGTTGAAAACGTCAGAAAGCAGCTTCGCTTCCATCCGCGCTGCGGAACGAGCTTTATGTTCGTAATGATACTTATAAGCATTCTGATTTCATCGGCACTTGTTATTATTTTCCCGTATCTTCTCGAGATATCAAGACCGCTCTGGATAGGAGTCAAGCTTCTCGTGCTTCCCTTCGTTATGGGCATAGGATATGAGTTTATAAAGTACGCGGGCAAACATGATAACGTGCTCGTTAAGATTCTTTCCGCGCCCGGTCTCTGGATGCAGCGCCTTACTACGAAGGAACCCACTGATGATATTATCGAGGTAGGTATTGAATCGCTCAAGGCGGTTATTACCGAAAATCCCGACGACGATACGATTAAATGACAGTCTCAGAGCTTTATAAAAAAGGCGTTGACCTTCTGAAGGAAAACTCTTCAGAGGACGCTGAATTTGATTGTGACTGCTTATTTGAACGTTTTACCGGCCATAATAGATTAAGCAGAATAATCAATCCAGATGCTGATGTTGAATCGCAAAAGGTAACAGATTTCTTGAACTCAGTCAACAGACGTTTGAAGGGTGAACCGCTTCAGTATATACTCGGCGTATGGGAGTTTATGGGCTTTGAGTTCTTCGTAGGAGAAGGCGTGCTGATACCGAGACCTGAGACGGAAATTCTCGTCGAACAGGCAGTTGAATATATAAAAACGCACAAAAACGCAGTCGTGTACGATTTGTGCGCCGGCAGCGGAGCGATAGGGCTGTCGGTTGCAAGGCTTTGCCCTGAGTGTATAGTGTATCTGTTTGAAAAATATGACAGTGCGCTTGAATATCTCAATAAAAACAGGGACAAGCTTAATACAGTCAATGCATCAGTTATCAGGTATGATTTATTTGACGGCTTTGACAGCTCAATTGAAGCTCCCGATCTGATACTGTCCAATCCTCCTTATATTGCTACACAGGAAATATCTTCCTTACAGCGCGAGGTAGGCTTTGAGCCGGAAACCGCACTTGACGGGGGAGAGGACGGACTTGATTTCTACCGCTGTATCAAAGATAAGTGGTCCGATTTTATAAAGCGCGGCGGAGAGCTGATTATGGAATGCGGCGAAGCTCAGAGCAGAGACATAGCCAATATGTTTTCCAAAGGCTCAGCAATTGAATTTATAAAGGATTTCAACAACATCGAAAGAGTTGTGAAGATAGTTTTTAATCAGGAGTAAGTATGTTATTTAACATTTTACGCGGTCAAAGCGGCAGTGAGATTATAATTTCCCTTTTCGCGATGGTTTTTGTAGTTTTCTGCACTTTACCCATTCACGAATATGCACATGCGCTTGTGGCGACCAAATTAGGCGATCAGACTGCAAGACTTTCGGGGCGGCTTACAATTAATCCGCTTGCACATCTTGATATCATAGGCTCGCTTATGATACTGTTTGTCGGTTTCGGTTACGCAAAACCCGTTCCTGTCAATCCGAGAAACTTCAAAAACCCAAAGGTCGGCATGGCGTTGACGGCTATTGCCGGTCCGATAGCCAATATCATAATGGCGATTATCTTTATTCTGCTTAAAGATATTGTTATGCTCGTTCCCGTTAAGTCGCAGTTTCCTTACGTTATGTTAAGCGCGGTAT
>JAEEUJ010000054.1 GCA_016290515.1 Clostridiaceae bacterium | reverse complement strand
CATATAACGGTAGAGAATCGTTGCGACCTGTTCTCTTGTTATCTTGTCGCCTACGCCGAATTTGCCGTTATCGTAACCGCCGATGATTTTCTGATCGACCGCCCATGCAACAGCCTTGCCGTAATAAGCATTCATATCAACGTCTTTAAGCTTGCAACTTTTGTAGCTGTCAATATCAGCACCTGCAATTCTTGCAAGAATTACAACGAAATCCTGACGCTGAAGCGCGTCTGCGGGGCCGAAATAGCCGTTCTTGTAGCCCGTGATAAAGCCATTGCCTGCGCAATACTGAACCGCCTCATAATACCAGTCGCCTTCCGCAACGTCGGGGAAGTCAACCTTTTCGGTCAGCGCTTCAAACGGGATTTCGTTGTCGTTTGCATATTTTTCGGCAGCCGAACCGCTGTATCCGTAAATCACCTTAAGCTGAGAACATCTTATAAAAGCATCGTCGGCGATTGATGTGACGCTTTTCGCAATAGTGACGCTCTGAAGCGTGTAGCAATCGCTGAACGCTCCGCTTTCCAGTGTTTCCGTACCCTCGGGTATTACTACCTCTTTAAGCGACCTGCAAAGATAAAATGCGTTACTGCCTATAGTTTTAATCGAGGCGGGAATCTCTATTGCGGTGATGTTGGAAGCGGCAAAAGCCCGTTGAGGTATTTCGGTCACCTGCGAAGGAATATTAACGCTTTTTACCGTTGACCTTGCAAAGGCGTTATCGCCTATATACTTGACCGTCTCGGGCAGAACCACTCCCTCATAGGCCTGATTCTGGCAGTAATCAAAAGCGTATGCCGCAAGCGTCACCGTACCGTTTCTGACGTAATACGTTCCGGAAATATCTCTATTTGCCTTTACAAGCACGTTACCGATATACAAAACGTTGCCTATCCAGTTGCTTTCGTTATTATAATAAGCAGTGGAGTCAAACGCATAGCTGCCGACGTACGGGATTTCATCCAGAAACGTGATTGTCGAAAGAGAGGTGCAGCCTAAAAACGCCTGAATAAGTATCCTCGCCTTACCTGCGATCGTGACGCCCGTAAGAGACGAGCATCCGCTGAAGGCTCTGCAGGCGATTACCGTTGCATCCGCTTTTACAAGCGCCGTTCCCGTAATTTCGGGTTTAACGTCTAAAAGAGCGTTGCCGAGATAAAGCATCTGAGCAGTCCAGTTTGCGGCATTGTCATAAAACGCAGTGTTTTCCAAAATGTTTTCGCCGACGGATTCGAGTTTGTTCGGGGCTTTGATTGACGAAAGTGAGGCGCAGCCCCTGAAAGCGTCATCGCTGATAACTCTGATGCTGTCGGGCAGGTCTACCGACGTGAGGGAAACGCATTTCTCGAAAGCGTTAAAGCCGATCTGCCTGACGCTTTTTCCGAAGATGACCGTCTGAAGCGCTTCATCGTTGATGAAAGCCCCTTCGCCGATTTTCGTTACACTGTCCGGAATAACTATTTCCGTAAGATGTTTATTGTCACGGAACGAATAGTTTCCGACGGTTTTAATTCCTTCGGGAATAACCACCGAAGTAATATCCTTCTCGGCAAACGCATAATATCCTATCGAAACAACAGTATGTCCGTCAATTTCCGAGGGAACGGTAACGTTTTTTTCGTCTCCGAGATATGCAGGACGGGAAGAGTCCGCTGTGATGTCTGCGGTTCCGTCTTCGTTAAGCTTATAAAGCCACAGACCGTCTTCGCTTGTCATAGCCGACGAAGAAACGGCAAACATGGGAATAAAAGTAAGCAATAATGCCAATGTCAGAAAAACGCTGACAGATTTACCGACTGTTTTCTTCATAATTAAACCCCCGTAGAATTATTATATTATTTGTTTTCAGTATATCATTAAAACGGTAATTAAGTCAAATACACATAAAAACGGCGCAGGAAATCCTGCGCCGTTAATTATTGCTTGATATTACTTTCTGTCGCCCTTGTGGAAGTTTCTTCTTCCGCCCTGGGGCTTTCTCGGAGCGCGCTCGGTGATATCGTTTTCGGGAACAAGTCCTTCAACCTCGATAAGAGCCTCACGTCTTGAGAAATTAAGTCTGCCCTGCTCGTCAACGGGAAGAACCTTAACCATAATCTGGTCGCCTACGTTTACAACGTCCTCAACCTTTTCGGTTCTCTTGACGTCAAGGTGGCTGATGTGTACCATACCCTCAACGCCGGGAGCGATTTCAACGAATGCGCCGAAGCTCATAAGGCGTGTAACAACGCCTCTGTAAATCGCGCCGACCTCGGGACCGTTTGCGATAACATTGACGATAAACAGAGCGTTCTGTCCCTTCTCGGTGTCGAGGCAGGAAATGAATACCTGACCGTCGTCGGAAATGTCAATCTTGCAGTCGCACTCAGCCTGAATCTTCTGAATAACCTTACCCTGCTTGCCGATAACGTCGCCGATCTTCTCGGGATCAATCTTGGTTGTAAGCATCTTGGGAGCCCACTTGGAGAGCTCTTTTCTCGGCTCGGAAATAACGGGAAGCATAATCTCGTCAAGGATGTAGTTTCTCGCCTTGTGAGTCTTTGCAAAGGCTTCCTTGATGATTTCGGGAGTAAGACCGTGAACCTTAAGGTCCATCTGAATAGCGGTGATGCCTTCCTTGGTACCTGCTACCTTGAAGTCCATATCGCCGTAGAAGTCCTCAAGTCCCTGAATGTCAACCATGGTCATAAAATCGCCGTAAACGCCTTTGTCGCCGGTGATAAGACCGCAGGAAATACCTGCAACGGGAGCCTTGATCGGAACGCCTGCCGCCATAAGAGCGAGGGTTGAGCCGCATACGGAGCCCTGTGAGGTTGAACCGTTGGAGGAAAGAACCTCGGAAACAACTCTGATAGTATAGGGGAACTCCTCGATTGACGGAAGTACGGGAACAAGTGCCTTCTCGGCAAGTGCGCCGTGACCGATTTCACGTCTGCCGGGGCCTCTCGAGGGCTTGGTCTCGCCTACGGAGTAGGACGGGAAGTTGTAGTGGTGAATATATCTCTTCTCGGTCTGCTCGTCAAGGCCGTCAAGCTGCTGAGCGTCGCCGATAGTGCCGAGCGTCGCAACTGAAAGCACCTGAGTCTGACCTCTGGTGAACATACCCGAGCCGTGAGCTCTTGCAAGAAGGTCGATTTCGGCGTTGAGCGGACGGATGTCGTCGATGCCTCTGCCGTCAACTCTCTTATGCTCATCCTTGAGCCATGAGCGTACAACGTGCTTCTGAACGAGATACATAATCTCGTCAATCTTGGCGGTGTTCTCCTCAAACTGCTCGTCGAACTTCTCGTGAACCGCCTGATAAACGGGAAGCAGTCTTTCGTCACGAACGTTCTTGTCGTCGGTGTCGAGAGCCTTCTTAACATCCTCGATGCAGAAGTCCTCAATTTCCTTGAAGATAACGGGATCGGGATCGGATGACTCGTAAGCAAACTTGGGCTTGCCTACCTCGTCAACGATGCCCTGAATGAATTTAACGATTTTCTTGTTTTCCTCGTGACCTGCCATAATGCAGTCGAACATGAGGTCGTCGGGGATTTCGTTGCCGCCCGCCTCGATCATTGCAACGAGGTCGGCCGTTGAAGCAACGGTAAGGTTAAGGTCGGTCTTGGCTCTCTGCTCGAGAGTGGGATTGATGACGATTTCGCCGTCAACAAGTCCGACGTTAACGCCCGAAATCGGGCCGTCCCACGGGATATCGGAAATTGCGATAGCGCAGGAAACGCCGATCATTGCGGCGATTTCGGGGCTGCAGTCGGGATCAACCGACATAACGGTTGCAACAACCGTGCAGTCATTTCTTAAATCCTTCGGGAACAAAGGACGGATAGGTCTGTCGATGCAGCGTGAAGTAAGCACTGCCTTTTCGGAAGCCTTACCCTCTCTTCTCTGGAAGGAGCCGGGAATTCTGCCGACTGAATACATCTTCTCCTCGTAGTCAACTGAAAGCGGGAAGAAGTCAACGCCCTCTCTGGGCGTTGCGGGTGCGGTGACGGTGCAAAGCACGTTTGTATCGCCGTAGCGTACCATAACGGCTGCGTTTGCAAGGCCTGCCATTTTACCGGTTTCGAGCGAAAGCTTTCTGCCGGCGAGTTCGGTTTCCCAAACCTTGAAGTTCTTGAAAAACATAGTTTTTACCTCTCTTTTTTTATTTCACGAGGCAAAACACACGCTTTAGCAATAAACGCAATCATCAAGTTTTTGATAACTCCGTTTACCGCTAAAAGCAAGGCTGTCCTGCCCCGATTTTTACGTCCTGAAAATTACTTGTAAAAGCAATTCAAGGCAAGCAGTAATAAAACTGCTTGCCCCAAATAAGTCTTACTTACGAAGTCCGAGTCTTGCAACGATGGCACGGTATCTCTCGATATCGACCTTCTGAAGATATGCAAGAAGGTTTCTTCTGTGACCGACCATCTTGTGAAGGCCGCGTCTTGAGTGATGGTCCTTCTGATTAACCTTGAGATGCTCGGTAAGGTCCGAAATTCTCTTGGTAAGAACAGCGATCTGAACCTCGGGTGAACCGGTGTCGCCCTCGTGAACAGCGTATTCCTTCATAATGGCCTGCTTCTCTTCTTTTGTCATATTCTTTCACCTCTTTGATAATATTTGCCGTCGTGTACCGCAGCGTAAGGTCAGGTGAATACTCAAGATAAATGAGTTTACGCCATACTCCGCGCATACCGATTAAGCGAAAGTTATTATATAACAAAGATTTTTCGTTGTCAAGCACAAATTGTTTATAATATAATACAGTAATATAAAAACGAAAACATACAAACAATTTTTATTTTAGTGAACTTTTTAGGGAAAACGCCGAAATTTTGTCGGCTGCCCTGTTTTTGGTTGAAATTTGAACTTTTTTAGTATAATATATACGAGCGTTAAAAGAAAAGTATTTTATTGGAGGCTTAACATATATGAATTATTCACTTTCAAAGAAAAAGGCAAAGGAGCTCGTTGAGGCTAAGCTTTCGCATTTTATGGGTGTAAGTCCCGAAGAAGCGACCAACGAGCAGTTCTATAAGGCTATCGCTCTTATTCTCAGAGAGATGATGGGAGAGGGCAGAGCAGAGTTCAACAAGCTTGCCGCCAACGAAGGCACGAAGAATGTTTACTATCTCTGTATGGAATTCCTTATGGGCCGTTCGCTTAAAAACAATCTTTACAATCTTAATCTTACAAAGACCTTTGAGAGCGTGCTTGCGGACTACGGCATAAAGCTCGACAGCATTTACGAGTGCGAGCCCGACGCGGGCTTAGGCAACGGCGGTCTGGGCAGACTTGCCGCCTGCTACCTCGACGGTCTTGCAACCCAGGGCTATCCCGCAAGAGGCTACTCGATACTCTACGAGGCGGGTATCTTCAAGCAGAAGCTTGTTGACGGCTGGCAGACCGAGCTTCCCGACTTCTGGCTTCCCGGCGGCGAGGTATGGCTCGTTCCCCACGACGAGAGCGCAATCGAGGTCCGCTTCGAGGGCGACGTTGTTGACTACTGGGAAAATCAGTTCCACCACGTTGAACTTGAAAACTATCTGCCCGTAAAGGCGGTTCCCTATGATATGTTCGTTGCGGGCAAGGACGGCAAGGGCATTTCAGTTCTCAGACTCTGGAAGGCCGAGGCTCCCGCGCTCGACATGACGCTCTTCAATCAGGGCGACTATATGAGAGCTATGGAGAGAACGGCGATGGCTGAGGTTATTTCAAAGGTTCTCTACCCTGCGGACAATCATCCTGAGGGCAAGTCGCTGAGACTGCGTCAGCAGTACTTCCTCGTTTCCGCTTCGATTCAGGATATCGTTCACAAGCATCTTCGCACCTACGGCACAATGGACAATTTTGCCGAAAAGGTTGCAATCCATATTAACGACACACATCCCACGCTTGCAATTCCCGAGCTTATGAGAATTATGCTCGACGAGTGCGGCTACGGCTGGGACGACGCGTGGAATATTATCACAAAGACGGTTGCCTACACAAACCACACCGTTATGAAGGAAGCTCTCGAGTGCTGGCCCGAGGACCTTTACAAGAGACTTATGCCGAGAATCTGGCAGATTACCAAGGAAATCGACAACCGCTTCCGCTCCTTCGTATGGCAGGCGACGAACAACGCCGACGTCGTTGAGAGAATGGCAATTATGTCAAACGGCGTTGTCAGAATGGCAAACCTTTGCGTTGTCGGCTCGCATTCCGTAAACGGCGTTTCTGCGCTTCACTCGGAAATCGTAAAGCAGACCGTTTTCAACGATTTTTACAAGCTGACTCCCGCAAAGTTCAAGAACGTTACCAACGGTATCGCTCACAGACGCTGGCTGTGCCAGTCGAATCCGCTTCTCACCGAATACGCCGAGAGCCTTATCGGCGACGGCTTCGTTTACCATGCGGACGAGCTGCTCAAGCTTCGTAAATTCAAGAACAAGGCGGGCGTACTCAACGAAATCGGCAGAATAAAGACCGAGAACAAGAAGACTTTTGCCGCATACGTCAAGAAGACTATGGGTATCGAGCTTGATCCGAATTCAATGTTCGACGTTCAGGTCAAGAGACTTCACGAGTACAAGCGTCAGCACCTCAACGCGCTGAACATTCTTGCCGACTACCTCGAATTAAAGGACAACCCCGATATGCCCTACACGCCCAGAACCTACATCTTCGGCGCAAAGGCGGCTTCGGGCTACTATATGGCGAAGAAGATTATCTCGTTCATCTGCGCGCTTGCGGATATGATTAATAACGACCCCGACGTAAACGGCAAAATCAAGGTCGTTTATCTTGAGGAATACAACGTAACCATGGCGGAGCGCCTTATGCCTGCCGCCGACGTTTCCGAGCAGATTTCGCTCGCCGGCACCGAGGCTTCGGGCACGAGCAATATGAAGCTTATGATTAACGGCGCAATCACCCTCGGCACAATGGACGGCGCAAATGTTGAAATCTTCGACGCCGTCGGCGAGGACAATATCGTTATCTTCGGTATGAGCACTCCCGAGGTTGAGGATCTCAAGCGCAGCGGCTACAGCCCGAACAGCTACTACGCGAACAACAGCGAATTAAAGCGCGTAATTGATTATATTGCGGTAAACGAAATCGACAGAAAGCGCTTCCCCGAAATCGCAAACATCATAAATAACGACCCGTATATGGTTCTTGCCGATTTTGCCGATTACAGACGCGCAAAGAAGCACCTTGCCGAGCTTTACAACGACAAGAAGACCTGGAACAGAATGTCACTTATGAACACCTCGGGCGCAGGCGTTTTCGCCGCCGACAGAGCTATCAACGACTACGCCAGAGACATCTGGCACACAAAGAGCGCATTTGCACAGCCGGCCAAATCCGCCGTCAAGAAGCCTGCTTCAAAGAAGGCGGAGCCCGCAAAGGCAGAGGCTAAGAAGCCTGCCGACAAGAAAGCTGCGGCAAAAAAGACCGCGACGATAAAAGCGCCCGAAAAGAAGGCTCCCGCAAAGAAAACAGCGGCAAAAAAGACAGAAGCCAAAAAAGCTCCTGCCAAAAAGACCGCTAAGAAATAATAATAGTATAACAATCAAGGACAGGAGAAGCCCGACATTCAGCTGAATGTCGGGCAACGATATATATTCCTTGCGGAATATGCGATATAATATTACATATTGCGATATATTTGATTTGCAATCAAATGCGAAATGTGCCTGCGGCACAAGAGGAATATATGTCATATCGCACACGAACGAAGTGAGTGTATATCGCATTCGTTTTTGAATATATCGCGTTGCGTAGCAACATATCGCCTTACAGAAAACGAGGACAGGAGAGCTTCTCCTGTCCTTTCTTTTATTCGCTCTGTTTAAGTTCCTTCTTATGCTTTGAAACAAGCAGATTGGAAGCAAACATTGATGCGCCGAAAAGTATCAGCAGTATGCCGACGGTTATCATATTGAAATCGAACATTGAGGAAATGAGTATCACAAACGCGGCAAACACGGTGATTATTCCGACGTTGAGTTCAAACAGCTTAAGTCTGCTTATACCCTTTAATATGAACGACAGCCCGATAAGCGCCGCCGCCGTAAGAATAAGCAGTCCGAGCTTTTCCCGTGCGTCGTAAAAACGCTCCCAGTCGAAACTGTCTGCATAGTAGTCCCTTTTTATCGATGCGGCAATTATACCGACAACAACCGCAGCAACAGCCGCGGGATAGCGAAGTGCGTCCGAAACCTCAAAGGCGAAATCGGCAAATACGTAATATATGCAAAGACCGAGGAATATAAGCGTCGTTACGGGCGCGAACACCTGACCGATACTTACAAATTCAAGCCCGATATATGCATCCGTGGTTGTAAATACCGACACTGTAACCGATACGCATAAGCCGAGCGTGCCGACAATGCGAAACGGAAGGCCGTAAACCGTCTGCTTTTCGCTTAACAGACAGTACGCGGCAAAAACCAGAATCATTGCCTGAACCGTAAGCTCGCTGCCCACACAGAGATACATCGCAATATTCGTGACGGCGAACGCCAAAACGCTTATCCAGACGCAGAATCTGTATCTCAGCTCGTTGTCCTTTTTCATCAGATGCGTGAACAGAGCGCCGACCGCAAACAACGGCAGTATAAAGAATGCAAGTACATTTTCATCCGTTGTACCGACCGTCACCCCGCTGTCTGCCGCACAGAACAGAAGGTTTGCGAAATATATCGGCAAAACCGCAACGCTCTTGAGTATAAACATCGCGGGTATGCACAGAACGAGCGAAACGAGTTCCAGTATAAGCCCCGCAGTTTCCCAATTCTCATAGGAAATCATATCGTACAGCGTGTCGCCGAAAAGCGACAGCGAGGTAATAACTCCGACGCACCACACTACGCCCGCAACCTCGCGCCAGACGTAGCTTTGACGTTTTTTAAGATAAACGAACGCGGCAAACGCAAGACCGATAACGAACGGCCCAAACGCGAACGCCGACTTGATAAAATCGGGAAAATCCTCCCAGAACGAGACGAAGATAATTATCGCACCCGCCGCTACGAACAGTCCGCCGAAAACAGACAGCACTACTTTCATAACGTTTCTTTTGTTCTCGTCGTTTTCGTCAACGCCGACCTTTTTAAGGCTGCCGTAAATCATTTCCTCGACCGTGATACCGAAGATTTCCGCAAGCCTTGCTATACTGTCAATGTCGGGCTGGGATTTGTCGTTCTCCCAGTTTGAGATTGCCTGCCGCGTTAAATTCATCCTTTCGGCAAGCTGCTCCTGAGTAAGATTTGAAAGCTTTCTGAATTTTTTGAGGTTCTTCGAAATTTTAATCATTTCATTACCTCCCCTCGCTCATATAAAAGCATTATTCAAGCAAAAAGTAAAGCAACAATACGTTGCTTTACTCGTTTTTCGCTTATTTTAATTTATCAAGCGGCAGCTCATACGCACCGATAAAATCGTTAAGGAAAATATTGGCCTCGGGACATTTGAGCGCCGAAACGCAGAGGCGCGACGAATGCTCCGCTTCGATAAACTCGGCGTTGCCCGCCTTTCTCTCCTCAACGCACTTGATATAGGCGCTTATCTTGTCGGCCGCCTTGACGAGCTTCCAGAGCTCGGCGTCCTCTTCCTTTTTGAAAAACAGCGGCTCAAACGACGGCTTCAGATCGTCGGGAAGCATACCCAGAAGCGTATTGCTGGCGTTGTCCTCAACCTTCTGAAACGTGTCGCGCATTTCGTCGTTATAGTACTTGACGGGAGTCGGCATATCGCCCGTAATAATTTCGGGTACGTCGTGATAAAGCCCGAGAAGCGCCGCGCGCTCGGAATTATAATTCTTCTCCAGCCGTCGGTTTCCGATTTCCGCGAGGGCGTGTGCGATAACCGCGACCTCCTGCGAATGCTGGGAAAGAGTTTCGTAATTCGTATTTCTCATCAGCGCCCAGCGGTTGATGTATTTAATTCTGCTTGTAAATGCAAAAAAACCGTTTTTCATTTTTATCTTCCTTTATTGATTTATAAAGCCCAACCGAAGTTGGGCTTGATTTTTTAATTACCTGTTCTCTGCTGATAGTTAAGCTCGCCGAGGTCGCGCCACGCAATGTAAAAATGAGTTCCCAGTTTTTTGAAGGAATCAACCTCAAGATTGCTGCCCGCATCTTTACGGAGAAAACTTCCGCTTCCCAGATTTGTAAATCCGCTTTTAAGCAAGGCTTCTTCAAACTGGTTTGCCATCTGTGCACTTCTCATACGGACGTGAAGGAACATTACTATTTCCTCGGGATTGACTACGCCCGACTTGAAGCCCGTCAGCCACCAGTGACTCTGCCATTCGCGGTAGAACCATGCGTTGTTCGCCTTGAAATCAGCCTCGTTTAAGTAAAGAGCCGATTCCCACTGAAGCATGTGTGCGTCATCAACTCCCGTGTAGAGCATATTGTTCGTATCGGGATTCTGCGTATAAATACCTGCCTCGCAGCCGCCGAACACGCCGTATTCGCCCTTCCACAGCTGCATTCTCCAGTTGTAACCCTCCGTCGGTCCGAAGTCGATACGGATGGTCTTGTAGTTCATATTGATATAGTGAGCGGCTGTGTCGTAGTGCGCTACGAAGTTGCCCTGCCTCTGCCAGTTGTCAAGCGAGGTGTAGAAAATGCCCTGATTGGGATCGTAGTCGTAACCCATAATGCTTACAAATTCAGCAACGTCTCTCGCGCTTGTGCCGCCGGAGTTTGCAGCCTGACTGATAGCCTCGTTTTCAAGCGGATTTTCGAACGTAACCGCAGGTCTGTTGTCTGCCGTAGTTGCGGGAGCGGTCGTGCCGTCCTTCTTAGTCGCAGCGGTGGTAGCCGCGTTCTTAGTCGCGTCGGGATCGGTAGTCGCCTCACCGCGGTAATTATCCTCGGTATGAATGGGCGCGATAATCGTAACCGCGCTTCTCGTGATTTCGGGTTCCTCCTCTTTGGGACCGCAGGAAGACAACACGCATATCACAAGTACAAGCGCCGCAAGCGCAGCCGCTATTCTCATTGTCAAACGTCTTTCATCTTTCATTGTCAAAAGCCTTTCAAATGAAATTATAAAATCCTATACATCATTAATTATTACACAATTCTTTTTCTCTGTCAATAAATATATGTTGCTTTTTAAGGGTAATTATGGTATTTTTAGATTGTATTTTTTTACGGAAACAGGTGTCAAAATGAGCGATATAAAAGACCTCTCCCTCTGGGAATCGGGCGAAAGAAAAATCACGTGGGTTAAGGCAAATATGCCGCTTCTGTCCTCTCTTGAGGAGGAATTTTCCCTCGAAAAGCCCTTCGCGGGACTTAAGGTTGCGCTGTCGGTGCACCTTGAAGCGAAAACGGCGTATCTCTGCCGCGTGCTCTCTGCGGGCGGCGCCGAAATGTACGTCACGGGCAGCAATCCCCTCTCGACGCAGGACGACGTCGCCGCGGCGCTCGTGCACGCCGGCCTCAACGTCTTCGCCTGGTACGGCGCGACTCCGGAGGAGTATGAGCACCACTGCAGGAAGGTCATCGAGGCCGGCCCGAACGTCATCATCGACGACGGCGGCGACCTGGTCAGCATCCTCCACAACGATTTCCCGGAACTAATCCCGGACGTCATTGGCGGCTGCGAGGAGACCACAACGGGCATCCTGCGCCTGCAGCGCCTCGACCGGGAGAAGAAGCTCGGCATCCCCATGGTCCTGGTCAACAACGCCGAGTGCAAGCATTTCTTCGACAACCGCTACGGCACCGGCCAGTCGGTCTGGGACGGCATCAACCGCACCACGAACCTCATCGTGGCTGGCAAGACCGTGGTCGTGGCCGGCTACGGCTGGTGCGGCAAGGGCGTCGCGATGCGTGCCAAGGGCCTGGGCGCCAAGGTGATAGTCACCGAGGTCAACCCTGTAAAGGCAATGGAGGCCGTAATGGACGGCTTCAG
>JAEEUJ010000053.1 GCA_016290515.1 Clostridiaceae bacterium | reverse complement strand
AGAGAGAAAAAGGGCGCTTCACTTTCACACGACACGGTGAAGGGTATTCGGCGCACACTCAATGTCTGCCTTGAAAAAGCGGTTGACGAAGGGATACTGGCTAAGAATCCCTGCTCAAAGGTAAAACTGCCGACAGGACAAAAGCCCGAAATGAAAACAATGAAGAAGGAAGAGCTCGGCGCATTCCTTGAGGAAACGAAGAGATGCGGCTGTTATGAGTTCTATTATCTTGAACTGTCAACGGGAATGCGTCTCGGTGAAATATGCGCACTCGAGTGGACGGACCTTGACGTTAACAAAAAAACGATAAGCGTAAACAAAAGCGCGAGGAAGCTTAACGGCGAGATTATCATTACAACGCCGAAAACAAAAAGCTCAAATCGGACAATACGCATTAACGACGACCTTGTTGACCTCCTTCTCGCCATGAAGGAAAGGCAGATAGAATCAAAATATATCTTCCCGTCTCCCGACACAGGCGGGATAAGAGATATGCCGGCGGTCACAAGACGGCTGCACAGGATTCAGGATCGGGCAGGATTGCCGAGAATCCGCTTTCACGATTTGCGGCACACCTTCGCCACGCTTACGCTCGAGGCGGGAGTCGATGTCAAAACAGTATCGCAGATGCTCGGACACACGGATGCGGGCTTCACGATGAACACATATATACACGTCACGGATGATATGCAGAAGAACGCCGCAGATAAAATGAAAGCCATAATTGAGAATGCAGACAAGAGCGGAGAGGTAATCGAGTTCCCGGCATAAAACACACAGCCACCGAGCAACATCGGTGGCTGTACTTTTCTTGCGTTGTATGATATAATGAACCCGACAAATCGGGATTTGCGGAGGTGATTTTATTGAACAATACATTTTATGAAATGATATTTAAGAGAAAGTCGTTTCATATTTTCAGAAATGTTGTAGACGAATCAATCAGTGAAGGCGAACTTAACGATATACAAAAAGCATATTTAGAGTTTAATCCGCTGAATCCCGAAATCAAAACCGCCATTCGCATCGTTCCTGAAAAGCAGACTAACTGCAAACGAGGCGGAGAATACTGTATTCTGCTTTACAGTGAAAAGAAAGACGGCTATTTGCAAAACATTGGTTATCTCGGTGAACAACTTGACCTTTATCTTGTATCCCAAAACATCGGAACACTCTGGTTTGGAATAGGCAAAACACAAGAAAAACCCTTTGAGGATATGGAATTCGTTATTATGTTTTCTGTCCGTAAAATCAGTGATGACTCTAAGTACCGTAAGGATATGTTTAAGAGCAAAAGAAAGAGCATCGAAGAAATATGGGAAGGCGAACAGATTATGGGCGTGACCGATATTGTCAGGTTTGCTCCGAGTGCCTGTAATTCTCAGCCGTGGCTTGTAAAGAATAATGGCAAGCTTTCGGTTTACAGATACAAGAAACCCGGCAAAAGAGGGATTATGCCTACTGATAAGGTTTCATTTTACAACCGAATCGATATAGGAATTTTCATTTGCTTTATGGATATTTGCCTTGAGCATAGCGGTATCGGCTTTGAGAAAAAACTATATTCTGATGATGGCGAAGATAAAGAATTCGTGCTGAACGCAGAGTATAGACTTGATTAACAAATTCTGATTTGTCGAGCAAATGATTTTACAAAAAAATAATAAATGGTCATTAGATGGTCATTGGCAGTTTTCAGAAAAATCTCATCCCGAGGATTTCGGGATGAGATTTATATTTTCTGTCGGGATTTTCGGTTGAAAATTTTGAATTTTTAGGTCCGGATTTTTCTGAATTTCAAAATTGAAAAATGCCCGAAAACCGCATAAAATAAGGCTTCCCGAAGGGAAGCCATGGAGCTACTGGTCGGACTCGAACCGACGACCTATGCATTACGAATGCATTGCTCTACCAACTGAGCCACAGTAGCATATTATTAAATTTTAAGTGTTTTTTGCCGCTATGGCATTAGGCTTACGAATGCGCTGCTCTACCAACTGAGCCATACCAGCAAGTGTTGTTGCTGTTTAATCAGCCTTTATATTATATATAAAGACTTGCGATTTTGCAAGTGTTTTTTTGATTTTACAAAAAAGAATAAAACAGTTCGATTTTTTATGTCCTCTTTTCGCGGTCGGTCTTGTAAAGGTCGGTCTTTTAATATATAATTTATCTGTAATAACAAAAAGGCGGAAGGGTTGATTTTTATGAAGAAAACTCTTAACGGCGATTGGCTTTTCAGGCAGGCGGACAAATCCGACCTGCACGGCGCAAAGGTGCCGGGCTGTAACTTCACGGATTTGCTCGACAACGGTATGATTGACGATCCGTTTGTCGGCATAAACGAGAAGGAATGCGAATTCGTCGGTAAATCCGATTGGGAATACTCGCGCACGTTCACCGTTTCAAAGGATGAAATGGCGAGCGATGAGGTTTTCCTGTGCTTCGATATGATTGACACGCTTGCGAGCATTTATCTTAACGGCAAACTGATCGGCAACACTGAAAACTGTTTTCGCAGATATGAGTTCCCCGTCAAAAGCTTTCTGAGCGCGGGCGAGAATGAAATCAGAGTTTATTTCAAGTCGCCCGTTAATTACGTTTCGGACATATATAAAAAAGAGGGCGCAGTGCCCAATGCGAACGGACAGAACGGTATCGTGCATATAAGAAAGCCGCAGTCGCATTTCGGCTGGGACTGGGGTCCCGTGCTCGTGCCTTGCGGTATTACTGGTGACGTTTATCTCGAATTTGCCGACACTGCGCGGCTCGGTGACGTTTCGGTATTGCAGGAGCATAAGGACGGAAAAGTCACGCTTAAAATCCGTGCAGGAAAGCTTGCTTTAACAGACGGCGACACAAAGACTTCGGTGAGTGTTGCCTGCCCCGACGGCAGTGTGCTGAAGGCGGCAGGGGAGAGCGCGGAATTTGTGATTGACAAGCCCGAGCTCTGGTGGACCTATGAGCTGTCGCGAAAGGACGTTCAGCCGCTTTACGAGGTGAACGTAAAGCTTAAAAAGGGCCGAAAGCTGCTCGACGAAAAGACCGTGAAAATCGGACTTCGTACGCTTGAACTCAACCGCGAAAAGGATAAGTACGGTCAGCAGTTCTGCTTTGTGCTCAATGGTGTTCCGATTTTCGCCAAGGGTGCAAACGTCATCCCCGCGGATCAGTTTATGAACCGCTTTGACAGTGAAAAACGCGAAAAGTTCTTCAACGCGGTCCGCTTTGCAAATATGAATATGCTTCGCGTCTGGGGCGGCGGCTACTATGCCGACGACGCGTTCCTCACAAAATGCGACGAAACGGGCATACTCGTCTGGCAGGATTTTCAGTTCTCGTGTCAGGCATACCCGTTCTTTAAGCAGAGTTTCCTTGACAACGTCAGGAGGGAAATCGCGTATAACGTTGCGAGAATGCACACGCATCCGAGCCTCGCGCTCTGGTGCGGAAACAACGAAATTGAGCAGATGCACGCAATGTGGCTGCCCTTCCGCGACTACATCGAATGGACCGAAAAATTCTTTTACGGCATACTTGAAAATGAGATAAGAAAAATCGACACGGCAACGCCATACATACCCGGCTCGCCCTGCGGTGTCGGTTACAATAAGGGCATAAATCACGACAACGTCGGCGACAGTCATATCTGGTCCGTCTGGCACGGATTGCAGCCGATGAATTACTATCGTAAACGTTATGCGCGCTTCTGCTCGGAGTTCGGCTTCGAGAGCCTGCCCGATATCAAGACGATCAAAGGCTTTGCGAGCGAAGAGGACTACGACCTCAATTCTCCCGTTTTCCTGTCGCATCAGAAATGCAACAACGGCAACAGCAAGATGGTTTACTATATTGCTTCAAGATTTGATCTGCCCGCACGCTTTGAGGATTACGTCTATCTGTCGCAGGTAACTCAGATGGAGTGCGTCGAGGACGCAACCTCGCACTGGCGCCGCAATCGCGGCCGCTGCAACGGCGCGCTGTACTGGCAGTTCAACGACTGCTGGCCCGTGTGCTCGTGGGCGGGAATGGATTATAACTACAACTACAAGGCTCTGCAGTACGCGGCAAGGCGCTTCAACGCACCGGTCTGCGTTTCCGTCGAGGACAGCGAGGGCGAGATGAAGGTTTTCGTCCACAACGACCTGAACGGGTGCGTAAATGTCAGAGCAGAGGCGTTCTTCTTCGGCTTCGTCAACGGCAAGGTTGACTGCTTCGACGAAAAGCTGACGCTGAAACCTCTTGAGGTTGCAAATGTGTTCAATATATACGGTAACGACGTTCTGAAGTATTCAAAGAAAAAGAACGGCTTCTGCGTAAGGCTGTATTCCGACAGCGGAGAAATGCTGACGCAGAAGGTTATATTGCTTGACAAAGAGAAAAATATCGCTCTGCCGAAGTCGAAAATCACAAAGAAAACGGAAGCAAAAGACGAAGTAGTTAAAATTCATCTAAAGGCTGATAGGTTCGCCAGACTTGTCTGCGTTTCGAGTGATATTTCCTGCGAGCCTTTTTCGGACAACTTCTTCGATTTGCTGCCGGGACAGGAATACACCGTCACTTGCAACGTTCCCGAGGACGTTGACGAAAAGGCGCTTGCAGACAGCATACGCGTAATCAGCCTTTGCGACATTGAGCGTGAAAGGAATATCGCAAAAATCGCGAAAAACAAGCTGCGTGTGCTTTCTTCGCCGATAAATATAGCAAATATTATAATCCGTGCAGGCGTGCCTGAGGATCTGGAGGTATAGTTATGAGAATTGATTACCGGAACGCAAAAAAACAACAGCAGTTAAAGGGCTTCGGCACGTCATCGTGCTGGTGGAGTCAGTACTGCTCGGGCAAGGCGGCGGATGAGCTCGCCGAAGCGCTGTACGGCGACAGCGGACTTAAACTCAATATCTATCGCTACAATGTCGGCGGCGGCTACGACCCCGACAACGTCAGGGTAACGAATCCGTGGCGGCTGACCGAAAGCCTGTATGAATTTGACCGTGAAACCGAGGAAGGTCATTACAACTTTGATAACGACAGGACCGCGCGCGAGTTTATGCAGAAGTGCCTCGACAAGCGCAATATTGATATGTTGGTGCTGTTTGCCAATTCTCCCCACTGGTCGCAGACCTCGACCGGTCAGGCTTCGGGCAGTCTGCTTTATCACACCTGCAATCTGCCGAAGATGAATTACAAAAAATTCGTTGACTATTTCCTTGATGTAACCGAATTCTTCCTCAAGAGCGGAATTCCCGTTACTCATATCAGCCCGATTAACGAGCCACAGTGGAAATGGGGCGGCTCTTATGTCTGGCAGGAGGGCTGTCATTATGAGACAAACGAGCTTTTAGAAATTTTTCATCTATTTGCCGAAGAGATAATAAAACGCGATTTGCCCGTAAAGCTTTACGGACCCGAAAGCGGTGAGCTTCTCGGTCTGACGGCGGAGTATATTGACGCGTTTTCAAAGGATGAAACGATAATGAAGGTTATGCCCGACATTGCGGTTCATTCATATCACTGCGACGACAAGCCCGAAGACAGAATCGAATTCAGAAAAGAGCTTGTTGAAAAGTATTCCTCGCTTCGTTTTGATATGTCCGAGTGGTGCGAGTTGCCGAATAAAAGCCCGACCGACTCAATCAAAGGCGCGCTGATTTCGGCAAGAGTTATCGGTCAGGACCTGACGCTTGCCGGCTTCGAGAGTTGGACGGCGTGGGTTGCCGTCAATCAGATGAGCATCAAGGACGACGGTAAAAACTATTCCGACGCCTGGTTTGCCGCAGAAAACGATTTTTCACAGTACGTTCAGGCAAAGCGTTACTTCGGTATGGCTCATTTTTCGAAATATATACCCGTCGGCTCGTATTGTCTTGATACCGCTAATAAACCCGAAAATGAAAACACTCTCAATGCCTTTTCGTTTATCACGCCAGACGGCAAAACCGTCAGTGTAATTGTCAACGAGGGCGGCAAAACCGAGCTTTCACTCGACGGAGATTTCAAAAAAATGCAGGTGATTTCGTCGGATGACAACGAACAGTTAAAAATTATCTACGACGGAGATTACAAAACCTCTCTGACAGTTAACGAAAACACCTTGCTGACTTTAATACTTGAATAAAAGCAAAAAAATAAAGCCGTCTGCTGACGGCTTTTATTTTTGTTATTTTAACCTTCGTAATCCTCTTCGTTTTCCCAGTTATGGTAAACTTCCTGAATGTCGTCGTTGTCCTCGAACATTTCGAGCATTCTGCCCATAGCCTGAATATCGTCGGGATTGTCAAGGCGTGTGTAGGTTGAAGGAACGTATTCAACCTCAGCCGAAAGGAAGGTGTAGCCCTTTGCCTCGAGGTCGTCGCGTACAGCGCCCATATCGTTGGGCTCGGTGCGCACGTCAAAGACTTCACCGTCGGTGATGAAATCAACCGCTCCTGCTTCAAGAGCGTCTTCCATAAGCTTGTCCTCGTCAACGCCCTCCTTGTCGATTATGATAACGCCCTGACGGGTGAACATAAACGAAACGCAACCGCTCTGGCCCATATTGCCGCCGAACTTGTCAAAGTAGTGACGTACGTCGCCTGCAGTACGGTTGCGGTTGTCGGTAAGCGCTTCAACGATAACTGCGATGCCCGACGGGCCGTAGCCCTCGTAAACAATGCTCTCGTAATTATCGGTATTGCCGTCGCCGGCAGCCTTTTTGATAATTCTCTCTATGTTGTCGTTGGGAACGTTAGCCGCCTTAGCCTTGGCGATAATGTCCTTAAGCTTTGAGTTACCCGCAGGGTCGGGGCCGCCTTCACGTACGGCAACCGCGATTTCACGGCCTATTTTTGTAAAGACCTTCGCTCTGGCGTTATCGGTCTTTTCTTTTTTTCTCTTGATGGTACTCCATTTTGAATGTCCTGACATAATTTCACCTCTGAAATTTTTTACCGAAATATTTTAACACAGCTTTTGACATATATCAAGCATTAAACCTCAAAATCCTCGACCGCCTGCGAAATCTGTTCCTCGGCAGATAGAGTGGTTGAGGGCGTTTCGCCGCTTTTCTTTGAGCCGCTGACGGCAACGGCGACGATAAACGCAACGAACAGAACGACTATAACCGCAACTATAATTAGGCCTCTTTTATTCTGTGCGCTTTCCTCTTTCTTGATTTCGGCGGCAGTAGGCTTTTTGCTATTGGCTTTCTTTTTATTTGATTTTGACTTTGACATAATATCACCCGAAAAAGTTATAGCATAAACGGGCGCGAAATTCAATAGATTTACTTTTATTTAATTATATGATAAAATACATTTTATGAAAAACACGGAGCTTTACGAAAACGAGCATATTGAAATTCTCGGTAACGATATCGGCGTTATAGTGTCGGACGAGCACACCTTCGGTACGGACGCGATGTTGTTGGCCGATTTTGCCGCGCCCAAAAGGGCGGACAGAGCCTGCGATCTCGGTACGGGCTGCGGTATAATACCGTTTCTGTGGGCGCGAGACGGCAAATGCTCCGAAACCGTCGGTGTTGAAATTCAGCAAAAGGGCTTTCTGCAGACCGAAAGAAGCATTCAGGCGAATAGTCTTGAAAACAAAATGAAGGCCGTCAATTCCGATTTACGTGAATTGAAGGGAAAACTCGATTTCGGCAGCTTCGATCTGGTCACAATGAACCCGCCGTATAAAAAAGAAAACGCGGGTATTGTCAGCGAAAGCGAGAACGAAAGAATTGCAAGGCATGAAACCGCATGTACCTTTGACGATATATGTAAGGCGGCTTCGTCACTTCTGAGATTCGGCGGACGCTTCTGTATCTGCATACGCCCCGAAAGACTCTTTGAAATGATGAAAACGATGTCGGATTTCCGAATGGAGCCCAAACGCCTGCGTCTTGTAAAAAGCAGAGCGGGGGAGAAGCCCTGGCTCGTGCTGATTGAAGCGCGGCTCGGCGGAAAATCGGGCCTGACCGTCGAAAGTGACTTTGTGCTTTATAAGGACGACGGAAGCTACACCGAGGAAATGAATTCGATTTTGTATCTTTACAGAAAGGATTAGATATGGCAGGGACTTTGTTTGTGGTCGGCACGCCGATAGGCAATCTGTCGGACCTTTCGCCCAGAGCGATAGAAACGCTTAAAAGCTGCGACTTCATAGCCGCCGAGGATACCCGTGTTACACTTAAGCTTCTCAATCACTTCGATATAAAGAAGCCGCTTATCAGCTATTTTGAGCATAACAAGCGTGATAAAGGCGAGGTGATTTTTAAGCGCATAGAGGGCGGCGAAAGCTGTGCGCTCGTTACGGACGCAGGTATGCCTGCAATTTCCGATCCGGGTGAGGATTTAGTTAATTTATGTCTAAACTCCGGAATTAAGGTCGAATCCGTTCCGGGCCCGACTGCATTTGCGACGGCGGTCGCAATTTCGGGTATGCCTTCGGCAAGGTTTACCTTTGAGGGCTTTCTGAGCGTTAACAAGTCCGAACGCCGCAACCATCTTGACGGGATAAAATACGAGAAGCGCACCATGGTCTTTTATGAGGCGCCGCACAAGCTGACGGCAACGCTTAGGGACTTGTACGAAGCGCTCGGCGACAGAAATATCGCAATAGTCAAGGAACTAACAAAAATTCATGAAACCGTTGAACGCACTACACTCAGCGAAGCGGCTGCAAAATACGCCGATGTCACGCCTAAGGGCGAGTTTGTACTCGTTATTGAGGGAGCAAAGCAGAGTGAGGAAGCCGAGCTCACGCTTGACGAGGCGATTAAGCTTGCGAAAAAGCTTGTTGCCGACGGTATGAGCGTCAACGACGCCGCCAAGGAAACGGCAAAACAGACAAAATTCAAAAAGAGTGAGCTTTATAAGGCTTTACTGGAGGATTGAAATGCTGACACAGTTCTGGTATTTATGGGTAATTATAGTCCTGCTTTCAGCGGCGACAGTGGCCGCGATAATCTTTGCGGCGAGGGCTGTTTCCTCGCACAACGCCGAAACAAAAAAACAGCTTGAGGAGCTTAAACGGCTCAAGCTGTTGAAGGATAAATATAAGAATTTTGATATAGGAGTGCTTGAAGAATCGTCACCCGCCGAAGCGCTTGAGGGCACAATGGCTGTGCTGCAGTCGCGTATTGAAAGGGCTGACGACGCCGAAGCGGAATTTGCCGCCTTCAATGAGCCGCAGAAATACATTTATACGCTCAACTATTTTCTCGAGGATATTGAAGCGGGCGGTCTTTCGTTCTTCTTCAAGAACAACGGCGACGAGCTTCGCAGCGTAGCGGCAGACGCACTTAGGGCAGTCGGTTACGAGAGCGCCGTTTCACCCGTCAACACGGTCTGGAAAATGTTTGACGACTCATACGCAGACACTACCGTTGACCTTGACGAGCTTGACAGAACAGACGAGCAGTTTGCCGCAACCTTTGATAAGCAGGCGCTTATTGATAAGATTAAAGATTATATAATTGAAAATGCCGAAACGCTTAAGAATCAAGGTTGATATTCGCCACCGATTTTGCGTTTTTTATGAGTATGTGCTCGGCGGTTGAGATAACCGTCTTGATGCACAGCGGCTGACGTATGTTCTTAACCGTCTTTTCCTGAGTTTCGCTGATGAGGCTCTTTGAAACGAGCTCAAGCGAAGCCTTCGACTGAGCGAGGGCGTTGTTGACGCTCATATTAATCCAGCTTTTGGGGATATAACCCGCGCCGACTGCAAGTACGGCAAGACGGTAAATACACAGCGCGAAGAAGTGCTTCGCCTGCTCGGTCTTTTCCGGACCGTTCTTTGCAAAGTCATCCGAGAGCATTGACGCCGCTCTGAACAGCGTGCTCGTGCGGAATTCCGCATCAAGGCTGAAGTCCTCATCCTCGAAGTTTTCCTTGAACTGACGCTCGGTCTCGCTTAATCCGAGAAGATAGTCCGTGCTCACGTCGTAGTAGGCGGCTGCCTTGACGAGGAAATCAAGTCCGCATTCGCGTATGCCCTTTTCGTAGTGCGACAGAAGCGCCTGAGACACACCGAGGCTTTGCGCGGCATCCTTCTGGGATATGTTTTTCTTCTTGCGTAAATCGAGCATTCTCTGTGAAAATGCGGTGTTCATCAAATCACAACCTTTACAAAATGTAATAGAGATTGTAACAGATATTTTACTGATTGTATATAATTAAATTCAACAAATCTTGCGGAGGTTAGTTATGAAAACCTACAAAATTCATCTTATAAGGCACGCCATGACTGCCGAAAATGTCGAGGGCAAATACATAGGTCAGACCGACGTTGAGCCGAGCGCCGAGGGTCTTGAGCAGATTAAGAATCTTATGTCCGAGAACAGCGGCTACCCCGAGGTTGACGTTGTTATTTCGAGTCCGCTTAAGCGTTGCACTCAGACCGCTAAGCTCATTTATCCCGACAAAGATCCCGTTATCATGCAGGACCTGATTGAATACGACTTTGGTGATTTTGAGGGTTGCACGGCAGAGGAGCTTAAGGATCTGGATACCTTTAAGGATTGGCTTGCAGGCACCGACCCCGACACGCCTGTTCCCTTCGGCGAGAGCCAGAATCAGTTTAATAAGCGTATTTGCGAGTGCTTTATTCGCATAGTTGACGGAATTATCAGATCGGGTACGGACTCAACGGCGGTGTTCACCCACGGTGGAATAATAATGAGCCTTATGGCCAAGTTTGCGCTGCCCGAAGCGGCGGCAAACGAGTGGCTGACGCCAAACGGCTGCGGCTACACGCTGAGAATTGACCCGTCGGTATGGCGTATGGGACAGAAGCTCGAAGCCTTTGCCGAGTGCCCGCCCATCCCGGAGCAGGTTGACGCGGAACGCGAGATGTGGGATACCTTCGATTTCGACCCCGACAACGACGATTACGATATCAGCGAGCTTATCAACGACTATACGGATTACGAAAACTCCGGGGGAGATAATCTGTTATAATCTTTTGCCTGAAAACCGGCAGGCAACGTGAAAGCATAAGAAAGCAGAGGAGAATCGGTATGACGTACTACGGCGGCAATTCCGTTTGTGAAAACGGCAAACGAAATGCCGACAGCCTTATTATATACGGCGTTTTTGCGCTCGCATCGGCCATGCTGATGAAGAGCATATACGATATTGTCGGTGAAATAGCTTATCTGTACGGCGACGCGGTATTCGGCTTTTCGGGTTTTTACCGTAAGCTTTTCGTTGCCGCCGCCGTTTCGCTTATCGCATTTACCGTGTTTGCCGTTGCGTGTCGGCTTGTTGAAAAGAAGCTGATAAAATCAAGCTCTCTTATTCCGATTCTTGCCGTGATGAGTCTTACGTATTTCGGAAAGACCGAAGCCGTGCTTGAGCGGTTTCTGAATATCGGGGCGGAGAGCCGGGAGAGCGTTCACAGTATTCATAACGGTTTGATTTATCTCTCGTTTGCAGTAACAATTCTGCTGACGCTTGTTTCGGTTATCTCGTTTTATAAGATGAAACAGGATGAATCTGACAGAGATTTCGTTCCCGCGTGTCTGTTCGGAGTGCTGAGCATCGTTCTAAACGTCTTTCTGTATATAAGCGTTCGTTCGGAATTGTCCGCAAGCGTTGAGGCAAGGATTTTGTTTATCCTGAGTGCGGCTGTTGACGCCGTCAAATTGGCTTTGCTTATAGCTGTCCTGACTAAGGGGAGAGAGTTCATCGGCAGTAAATCATTCACGGCGGCTTCTTTCGCGGTGCTTGCCGTCGGGCTCTTCTTCTCGGTGTACGATTCGGGATTCGTGCCGTTTGATTTCCTCAGACGAATCGACTCAAATTTCTTCTTCGGATGATTCAGCTTCACAGACCTTGATTTTCAAGGTCTGTTTTCTTATACAGAGCGAGTGTTGCACAGTAATACGGCGCAACAAAAAGTATCGGAAATATGAAAACACAAAAGCAAAGCCA
>JAEEUJ010000052.1 GCA_016290515.1 Clostridiaceae bacterium | reverse complement strand
CATATTTGCCGTTTTCCTTTACGTTAAACTTGATTTCAACGCCGTCGCCCTCGTTTTCCATACCGCCGACAAGGTCAACCTCGCTTTTTGCTGATTTGGTGGCGGGGCAATAGCTCTTATAGGTGTAAGCGTTACCGAGAAGCGTGCCGTTCTCAAATTCGTAACGCTCATAATAATCGGCTTTAACGTCGATTTTAACGTCGGAATGCGCAGGTCTTACGGTAATATGATAAGCGTTTGCAGGGTCAACCCGACCGATATTGACGCTGAGTGATTTTCCGAGCTTTTTAACGGTGTATTCCCTTACCATAAGCGGTCTGAACACCTCGCCGTAAAGCCCTTTATACGGCGTCATTTCAACGGTCACGACGACCTCTTCACCGTAAAGAGAAGTGGAGTCGAGATGCTTAAGCTGTACTTTGGATTTCCTGTCGCCCGCGCCGCAGACAATGTCGATTTTCTCACCGTCGTCGGACACACTTGCAATACCCGTAAAGCCGCCGAAGGAGAATTCGTCAAGGTCGTATTTGAAATAATTGGCAAAATTCGACGAGAGTATATCCTTGTTTGTCGCCTTGACGGTTTCACCGCTCATATCGGCATACCAGCGCATAAGCCACCACTGCGCATTGGGCGTGTTTGCGTCGGCACAGTTGTCGTTTAAGTTGTCTGAAAGCCGCCAGTAAGCGTTATCGGCATATACCTTACAGGTTTCAATCTGCGAAATATACTGTACCATAGCGCCGGGATAGCCGTTTTCGGACATCATACCGTATTCGGTTATAATAATCGGTATTTCTTCAATTCCGAGCTCTTTTTCGAGCTTTCTGTAATCTTTGAAATGGTCGTCAAAGAAGAAAGCTTCCTTCTCGGCAAGTTCGTGATATATCATAATATCCGGCAGACAATTATTGTCTAAGCAGTATTTAAGGAAATATTCAATTTCGTCACGGTCCCAGTCGCAGAAGCCCGGACCGCCGATTTTCGCATCGGGATTGATTGATTTGACAAGCTCATAAGTCTGTTTCCACGCAGAGTTAAAGTTGTCCCTGCCCTCTGTGTTGTATTCACACCACACACCGTATTTGTTGTCGGGATTGTCGTCCTCACGGCTGACGCCGAACCAGACGGCGTTGTCGCACTCGTTGTAAATGCAATAAACAAGCTTGTCGGCATAGGGCTTTTCGGACAGTTCCTTTACCTTTTGCGAAACCTTGCGAAGATAGTCGTTATCAAGATAATCCTGCCACGAATACTCACCCTTTGAGCGCATCTGCATTATATTTTCGTGGTCGTAATACCAGGTGTCATACATATCCTGAAGATAGACTACATCATAAACTGTACTGTCAAGCATTCTGTATGTTTCGTCGATATCGCCCGTCGGGTGCTGAAGTCCGCCCGCGACTTTCTGTGAAACCGTGGTAACGCCGAGGCTTCTGACCATATCGTAGCTCGGCACGTCGTCAGTCGCCGCGCCGTAGAGATAACCCGAAGCGCCGTGCATAACCTTTCCCGTTTTCTCGGAAAAATCAAAGCTGACAGTCGCCTTATAGGTCAAAAAGAACAACGCTGCCGCAACCCCTGCGAGCAGAACCAGCGAGGCAATTACAATCAATGAAGTTTTCATAATCTTTTTTACTCTCATAATTTAATAAAATACCCACCTTCAGCTAAAGAAGGTGGGTTAATAACAGGTAAATTTATTTGTTGCCGTTGATGATGTCGATAAACTCGGAATAAGTCTTGTTTGAGCTGTCGCTCTCAACGGATGCGCTTGAAGATGAGATGTCATCCATAGGATAGAGCATGGGCTGATCCTCTGAGAAGAAGGAACCGAGCGCATTGTTCTTATTGTCGCCGAAACCTGTTGCGATAACGGTGATTACCATCTCGTCGTCCTCAGGATCGTCTTCCTTAAGATCAACGCCGAAGATGATATTTGCGTTGTCAGCCGCAGATGCACGAACGATACCTGCAGCAGTATCAATCTCTTCAAGTCCTACGTCAGCAGGAGCCTTGATGCAGATGATAACGCCGGTTGCGCCGTCGATAGTGGATTCGAGAAGCGGACTTGTGATGGCAGCCTTGACAGCCTGCTCGCCTCTGTCCTTGCCTTTTGCTCTGCCGATACCCATGTGAGCATGGCCCGCATCCTTCATGATAGCGGTTACGTCGGCAAAGTCAAGGTTGATAAGAGCGGCATTAACGATAAGATCGGAAATGCTGTTTACGCCGTTAACGAGTACGTCATTGGCAATCTTGAAGCCGTTGGCAAGAGTAATTCTCTCGGTTGAAACGTTCTTAAGTCTTTCGTTGGGGATTATGATAAGGCTGTCAACGTGACCTGCAAGCTCGGCGATACCAGCCTCGGCCTGCTGCATGCGGTGCTTGCCTTCAAATGCAAAGGGTTTGGTAACGATACCGACTGTAAGTATGCCCGCTGAATGAGCTATCTCGGCAATAATCGGAGCTGCGCCCGTGCCTGTGCCGCCGCCCATACCTGCGGTGATAAATACCATCTGTGTATCCTGAAGGAGCTCCTCGATAGCTTCGCGGCTCTCCTCGGCTGCCATTTTACCTACCTCGGGATTGGCGCCTGCGCCTCTGCCGCCGGTAGCCTTTTCGCCTATCTGAATCTTCTGCGCCTTTGAGAAAGCAAGAGCCTGCTTGTCCGTATTGATGGCAATAAGCTCTACGCCGGAAATACCCATCTCAACCATACGGTTGACTGCGTTTCCGCCGCCGCCGCCGACGCCGATAACCTTGATATTAGTAATCTCTTTTGTGGTGTTATCCATTTCGAACTGCATTTGTTAATCCTCCTGTTTATGTAAATCTTGATTTTTCACACTTTATATTGTTTTAATAAACCTATTTAGGACATTTTAACATATAATTCAATTAATAGCAACAACTTTTTTAATTTTTTAAGTATGGTTTTCGGCAACGGTTGTTGTCTCTCCCGACTCGCCCTGTTCAGGGGCCTCTGTTTCGGGCTCGGCAGGTGCGGGAAGCGTTGTCGCCTGCTCGTCAACGTCGTTCACGAAAGCCTTGTTATCTATAGTGAAATCAATGGTTCCCTTGAACGCGGGTTCTTCGCCGTCAAGCTTCTTGAGCGTCGCTTTGATGAAGTCCGTTTTGCTCTCAAGAGAAGCAAGCATTCCCACCTTAAGCGTAATACGCATATCGTATTTGAGCGTAAGGTTGTTTATGTCGGTTACGTCGTACTGAGTTATCTTCTCAAGTTCGCTGACCGAAACGATTTCCGCAAGACGCGTCAGATTGGCGACGTCATCCGTGTTTTCAAACTCGGCGATATATCCCGCTTCGGCTCGCGTAACGGGGCTTGTGACGATAATTGCCACATCCTCGTTTATGCTCTGTGTTTCGGTTTCAAGCACCTTACACGAAGCGTCGAGAAGCGTATAGCTGTCGCCGTTGTCGATTGCCATAACCGCCTTGGCGACTGTGACCGTAAAGGTAATTTTACCCGTAGGACTGCGCTTTATCGCAAGCTCTCCGACGTACGGAAGCTTCGTCTCGACGAGGTCTGCAACCTCCTGCTTATCAAAGGCAAACAGATTCTCTCCGTTTTTAAGCTCGGAAGCCGCGATTATCTCGTCGGGTGAATAAACCTCGTCACCGCCGACCTCAAACGAGCTTATCTTGAAAAAGACCGTAAGTGACAGCACAACCGCGACAATAACGACCGCTACTGCCGCCGCGCTGTAACCGATTATCAGGTTACGCTTGCGTTTGCGCCGCCTTTCGAGATAGCGTTCGCGCCGAAGTTCGTCCCGCGACTTGGGCGCCGAACGCGTCGGTTCCTTTGGCGCAGGTCGTCGGACGGGAATTCTTGTTCTGTTGTTGTTCTGATTTTCCGCCATAATTCAAATCCTTTTTATATCCGCTCCCAAGCTTTCAAGTATATGCTCGGGCTCTTCATAGCCTCTGTAAATATGCTCAATATGAGTTATCTCCGACTCTCCCCTCGCCGCCAGCGCCGCCGTGATAAGCGCAAAGCCGCCGCGAAGGTCGGGCGCTCTGAGCAAAGCTCCCGACAGATAAGGTACGCCGCGTATTACCGCCATACGTCCCTCAACACTGATATTTGCGCCGAGCTTGAGAAGCTCGGAAATGTGTTTGTACCTTGATTCAAATATGTTTTCAATCATTACCGACGTGCCGTCTGCCACCGACAGAGCCGCAGTCATAGGCGCCTGAATATCGGTCGGAAAGCCAGGATAAGGCATAGTCCGCAGTATTTCGACACGGGAAAGCCTTGCGGGTGCGACAAGCCGCACACTGTTGGCCGAAAGTTTTATAATACATCCCATTTCCTGCAGTACGGGAAGCAGGACGGCTATATGTTTGGGAGTGATTTCGTTTATCAAAATATTTCCCTGAGTTACGGCAGCGCACAGCAGATACGATGCCGCCGCAATACGGTCGGGAATAACGGTATGCTCCGCAGGGTGAAGCCTGTTTACGCCTTTTATAATCAGCGTACTGTCCCCTGCGCCGTAAATACGCGCGCCGCATTTGTTGAGAAAGTCGGCGAGATCGGTGATTTCGGGCTCACGCGCGGCGTTGTCGAGTACGGTGGTACCCTTTGCGACACACGCGGCAAGCATTACGTTTTCGGTTGCGCCGACGCTCGGAAAAGGAAGCGTGATTTTTGCGCCTTTAAGTCCGTTTTCTGCTGTAAAATACAGTCTGCCGTCCTCATTTGTAACGCTGACTCCAAGCGCTTTCACGGCGCTTATATGCATATCAATCGGGCGAAGTCCTATCTCGCATCCGCCCGGCGCAGAGAGCACCGCCTTGCCGTTTCGTCCGAGCATAGCACCCATAAAGATTACCGACGAGCGCATCTTCTGCATAAGCGGGGCGGGGACCTCGTCATTTTCAAGGCAGCAGGAGTTGACAGTTACAGTGTCATTTTCCCTGTTAACCTTACAACCGAGACTTTTTAATATATCAATCGCGGCATCGACGTCGCTCAATCTCGGGCAGTTATGTATCACGCTCTCGCAGCCTGTAAGCGCGGTTGCCGCGAGTATAGGCAGAGCGCTGTTTTTTGAGCCGTGAACCGACATTTCACCCGTCAGACGGTTGCCGCCGTGTATTACTAATTTTTCCATTTGCGCACACCTCACAGTAAAGAAGCAGAAATCTTTTCTGCGTTCCATACTATGCGATTGCGCGGGTGTTTGTTAACCTATCAGGCCTTCGATAACGTCACAGATGCGCTCGGCGGAATTCATAACCGCAATTTTTGAGGCGTTCTCACCGTAAGTTTTAAGCATCTGTTTGTCGGCGACCATTTCCCTGACTTCGCTGAGAAGTCTGCCTTCGGTCAGGTCCTTTTCCTCGATTACCCTTGCCGCGTTATTGTTGACGAGAGTCATCGCATTGTGATACTGATGGTTCTCGGCTACGTTCGGCGAGGGAATCAGAATTGAAGCTCTGCCGACCGCCTCGATTTCCGAAAGCGATGAAGCGCCCGCACGGCTTATAACGAGGTCAGCCGCGCTCAGGCAAACGTCCATATCGTCGATATATTCGCGAACGACAACATTACTGCCGAGGCTTAAATCAACGCCGTTTTCCTTAAGCTTATCGGGCACCCATTTGCCGTACTTTCCGGTGGAGTGCATAAAGAAAAGCTTCTTGTCCGTATGAAGCGCCGAGATAACCTCGACCATATTTTCGTTGATAGTCTTTGCGCCCAGGCTGCCGCCCATTGAAAGAATCATAATCTGATTTTCGCTGACGCCGAGCTTTGCGCGCGAGAATTCGCGGTCGGCGTCGAAGATTTCTCGTCTGACGGGAAGTCCCGTAATAATCGGCTTGTTCTTGGGTGAAAGATATTTTTCCGCCTGCTCTACGGTGAGCATAACAGCATCAACCTGCTTGGCAAGCGTTTTATTGGTAACGCCGGGGAAGGCGTTCTGCTCGTGAATTGCCGTTTTTATGCCCATTTTAGCCGCCGTTCTTACGACGGGGCCGCTGACGTAACCGCCGAAGCCGATTACGGCATCGGGCGCAAATTCACGTATTATCTTTTTCGTCTGCGAGCTGGACTTGAAAATAAGTCCGACCGTTCTGATGTTCTTTACAAAATTCTTAGGTGTGAGCTTTCTCTGAAAACCCGCAATCTCGATAGTCCTGAAGTCAAATCCCGCATTGGGCACGAGCTTTGATTCCATGTGTTCCTCGGTGCCGATAAACAGTATATCTGCGTCGGGATGTCTTGACCTCAGACAGCCTGCTGCAGCAAGCGCAGGATTGATATGACCGCCCGTACCGCCGGCGGCAAAAATAACCTTCATTTTCCCTACCCCTTCTGTATTAACTCTTCTTTAATCTCGAATAACGCGAAACGGCCAGAACCATTCCCATTTCACCCAGCAGCATCAGCAGCGACGTGCCGCCGTAACTGAAGAACGGAAGGCTTATGCCCGTATTGGGAAGCGTGTCGGTGACAACGCCGATATTAAGCGCCGTCTGAAGTCCGACCTGAAATACGATTCCCATTGAAAGCAAGGCACCGAAACGGTCCTTTGCGTGAATTCCTATCACAACGCCTCTCCATACAAGAAGGGCGAAAAGCGCGATAATAATTACTGCACCGACGAAACCGAGTTCCTCGCAGACGATTGAAAAGATAAAGTCGTTCTGTGGCTCCGAAACATACAGATGCTTCTGCTTGGAATTACCGAGTCCTACGCCGAACAGTCCGCCCGAACCGATGGCGTACAGTGAGTTGTTCGTCTGCCAGCGCGCGCCGAGCGGCTGATAGTCCTTATCAAGCCACGCGGTAATTCGTGCGCCTGCATATTTCTCAAGTATCGACGGATTGGTTATAACAAAGATTATTCCGACTACCGCGACAACGGCGATAATGATAAACCAGTGCTTTTTGAACTCGCCCAGGAAAAGCATAACAACGCCGATTGCGAGCAGCAGAAGCGTACCCGAAACGTGATTTTCAAGATAGATAAGACCGGCGGTTATTATTATAATTCCGCCGTAAATCACAAGCTGAACGAACGAGTCGTAAACGACTATTCTGCCGCCGCTCAGGTCGGATACAAGCTTGGAAAACGCCGACTTGTTCTCAGTCTTGCCGATAATCTTTTTGCGGTTCTTTTCAAACGCCCACGCACAGACCATAACAATCGCAAGCTTCGCGATTTCGGAGGGCTGGAAGGTGAAATTACCAATATAAATCCAGCGGTGGAAATCCTTGAAATAAGGCGGGATAATCAGAACGATTATCAGCAGAACCCATGTAACGGGCATAGCAAAGACCGCGGCAATTCTGAAATAGTCGTATTTGATTTTTGAAACGCCGAGCATTGCCGCAATACCGACAACCGCGAATATCAGCTGTCTCTTGAAATAAAAGGCGCTGTCGCCGTGACGGTTGTAGTAAGCGTCGGTGTAACTGGCGGAGAAAAGCATTACAAGACCTATTGTGAGTATAACGAGCGTAAGAATTAAAAACGGCAAATCAAAGCTCCCGACTGCAAGCCAGTCGGGTCTTTTGCTTGCTTTCTTCTGCGCTTTAGGCTTAGCCTGCGCGCCTTTAGGTTTTCTTACGGCCTCGTTTGCCATAGTGCTTTCTCCTTATCTTATGCCGTAGTAAAACAGCGCAACGCCGATTACACAGCCGATTATATTTATGATTGAAAAGATTATTACTATTTTTACCTCTTTCCAGCCGCACATTTCAAAATGGTGGTGGATTGGCGCCATCTTAAAGATTCTCTTGCCGTGAGTTGCCTTGAAATAGCCGATCTGCAACACGTCGGAGAGCATTTCGATAACGTAGATGATGCCTAAGAAAAGAATGATAAGCGGAGCGTCAAGCGCGTATGCAAGCGCAACTACAAGACCGCCTAAGAACATTGAGCCCGTATCGCCCATCATAACCTTTGAGGGATGCCAGTTCCAGATAAGATAGCCCGCGCACGAGCCTGCAAGGCAGGCGGCGAGAACACTGACGCCGAATGCGCCCTTGAGGACCGCGTAAACGATAAAGCCTACCGCAGCGGTTGTTGTAACGCTCGCGCAAAGACCGTCAACGCCGTCGGTGAAGTTGACCGCGTTTACCGTAAGATAGATAACCGCCATACCGAAAATCCAGAAAAACCACTTGAGGTCAACGTTGCCGACGAAGGGTATCGTCATAAACGTATTGCCCGACATGAACAGCGCGCCGAGATAAGCGAGCATAAGCGCTATCTGAGCTACAGATTTCTGAGTTATGGTAAGGCCTAAGTTTCTCTTTTTGACAACCTTGATATAGTCGTCGGCAAAGCCGATAAGACCGAAGCCTATCGCCATAATGATACCGGCAAATATTTTGATTTTCATACTGTCGGGTACGGGTGAATCGGCGACGAGCAGATTGCCGCCCAGCAGTTTGTCGGTCAGAATAACGCCGAAGAAGGTTACTATTGAGCTGACGATGAACATAATACCGCCCATTACGGGTGTGCCCTGCTTTGACTTATGCCACGCGGGGCCGATATCAAGTATCGTCTGACCGAATTTCAGCTTGCGAAGCCACGGTATGAGTACGAAGCCCAGCAGCGCGGAAATCGCAAAGCTTAAAACCAGCGAAAAAATTATGGCAATTGACAGTTTCATTTATCCTTCCACTCCTCGTAGAGTTTGTTAATTACTTCCTCTAATTTCATTCCTCTGCTTGCCTTGAAAAGAACAACGTCAGAGGGCTTTATTTCACGTCTGAGAGCCTCGAAAAGCTCCTCTTTATCTGTAAAAGCGAACACCTTTACACCGTTCAATTCGGCGGCTGCCGCGATATTTTTTGATTCTTCGCCGTAGGTGTAGAGTAAATCAACTTTTTTGGCGGCGGCATACTCGCCGATTTCGGTGTGAGCCGTGGCGGAATAGTCGCCTAACTCAAGCATATCGCCCAGAACGGCAATTTTTCTGTCGCCCTCAATGCTCATCAGTGCATTGATAGCCGCACGTTGGGAATCGGGACTTGCGTTATAGCAATCCTCGATAACGGTAACGCCGTTTATCGTTTTAATTCTCTGTCTCATTCCCGACGGCTCGTATTCACCGAGAGCTTCGGCAATAACCGACGTTTCAAGACCGATTTCAAGTCCTACGCAATAGGCGGCAAGCGCGTCATAGACGTTGTGAATGCCGATAGTCGGTATTGTAACCGATTGCGTTTTGCCGTCCGAGAGCACGTCAAACGAGGTTTTGCCGTCCTTTTCTGTAATGTTTTGAGCGATTACATTTGCTTCTTTATTATCTATACCGAAGGAAACGATATTATAATCGGCAGTTTTAACCGTCTGTAATTTGTCGTTATCATAATTGAGAATCAGCGTCGAGCCCTTTTTCATTCCGTCAAGTATCTCGAGCTTTGCCTTTAAGATACCGTCGCGCGAGCCTAAATGCTCGATATGTGAAACGCCGATATTAGTGATTATACCGATATCGGGAAGGCAGGTTTTTGAAAGCAGCGAAATCTCGCCGAAAGCACTCATACCCATCTCGATAACCGCGCCGTTATAACTGTCGTCAAGAGTGAATAGCGTACGCGGAAGTCCGATATCGTTGTTGAGATTGCCCTGAGTTTTGATAGCGTTGAACTTTTTGGAAGCTACGAGGTAGGTCATTTCCTTAGTTGTGGTTTTGCCTACGCTTCCCGTAAGTCCGATAACGGTCAGATTTTTAATCGACTGTCTGTAGTTTCTCGCTATATCGATAAACGCTTTTTTGGTGTCCTCAACGTATATGACGGGAATTGATACGTCAACCTCACGGTGGCAGACCATAGCCGCAGCGCCGCTTTCTTCGACCTGCTTTGCGAAGTCGTGAGCGTCGAAGCGCTCGCCCTTAATGGCGACAAAAAGCGAGGTCGTATTTACAGCGCGCGAGTCAATGCTCACGTTGTCAATTTCGGTATCGTTTCCCTGTAATCTTCCGCCGCACCATTGGGCGACGGTTGAAAGCTTAAGTTTGTTCATCCTATATTTTACCTTCCAGAATTCCGGCAACTATCTCGCGTTCGTCATAATTAATCTTGCCGGTATTTAATATCTGATAGGTTTCGTGTCCCTTGCCGCAAAGCAGGACCACGTCGCCTGTTTTTGCCATCTGCATAGCGCGTTTTATGGCCTGAGTTCTGTCCTCGACAACTACGATTTCAGCCTTCGAATCAGTCATACCCTCAAGTATATCGTCAATGATAAGCGAGGGATTTTCGCTTCTCGGGTTATCACTTGTGACAACCGCAACGTCGGCTAAGTCTCCTACTATCTTGCCCATCTTCGGTCTCTTGGTTCGGTCTCTGTCACCGCCGCAGCCGAAAACGGTGATAACCCTGCCCTCGGTTGTTTCCCTTACGGACGAAATAACGTTTTCAAGTCCGTCGGGAGAATGTGCATAGTCGATAAGCACGGTATATTCAGTGTCGGTATCGACAACCTCGACTCTGCCGGGAACGCCCTTTGAAGCACATACCGCTTCGAGAACTCTGTCAAACGGAACTCCCGCTTCGATAGCGCAGACCGCCGCGCCCATTGAATTGTAAACTGTAAAGCGGCCGGGTATCTTTATGCTGACTCTGCCTATAGTCTCCGGAGTGAGCAGCTCATAGCGTACGGAGTCGGCGTAGCACTTTATATTCTTTGCGGTATAATCGCTGTCTTCCTTATCTATTGCGAAGGTTACCACTTTGCAGGGCAGACCTTCGACCATCTTTTCTGCATAGGGGTCATCGGCGTTTATAATCGCCGTGTCGCAGATTTCAAAAAGCTTACGCTTGGCATTTGCATAGTTTTCAAAATTGCCGTGGTAGTCAAGGTGGTCCTGAGTAAGATTGGTAAACAGTGCAAATTCGAAACGGCAGCCGTCCACCCTGCCCTGAGCAAGAGCCTGAGAGGAAACCTCCATAATGCAGTACTCGCAGCCGCTGTCAACCATTTCACGGTAAAGCGCCTGAAGTTCCTTGGCATCGGGAGTTGTAAGCGACGAAACGTATTCCTTGTCGCCCGTGATATTCTTTACCGTTCCGATAAGTCCCGTCTTTATGCCGAGTGAATTGAAAACGTTCTTTAACAAAAACGTAGTGGTGGTTTTGCCGTTTGTACCCGTCACGCCGATAAGCTTGAGGCTGTCGGCGGGTTCGCCGTAAAACGCCGCGCAGATACGGGAATAAGCATCGCGGGTATTTTCAACGAGTATCTGGTTGGCTATACCAAGATCGCGCTCAACAATTACCGCGGCGGCACCGTCGTCCATAGCCTGAGCGGCTACGCTGTGTCCGTCGAAGTGAGCGCCCTTTATGCACACGAAAACGCAGCCATTTGAAATCTCAGAGGATTTATCGGTAACGTCGCTGACCTCACGGTCAATATATTCACTTGCGGTTTCAACATTTCTTAAAAGCTCTGATAATTTCATAATGACCTCCGTTTCCTTTATCTTCGCCGTGAAAAATGTATTTGCTATGCGTCCTGAACGTTAACAGTTGTGCGGAAGTAAACCGTGATAACGCTTCCGAGCTCCGCTTCGGTGTTAGCTTCAAGACTTTGTTTATATGACATAACCTCGGTTTCGTTTGTCGTGCCCGAGAATCTTATGTTAAAGCCTGCGTTTACGGCAGCCGAATTCGCCTGCGACATAGTCATGTTGGTAAGGTCGGGAACTATTGCCGTCTGCTTCTCGTACTGTTCCTCGGTGTAAAGAACGATTACGCCGCCCGTACGAATCTGTGAATCAGCCGCGGGTGACTGAGCGATAACCTTGTCGCCCTTGCCGACTATCTTGAGCGTGTAGCCTGCGGTCATGCTTCTTGCCTCCTGAAGCGTCTTGCCGATAAGTGCGGGTGCGGTCGAGGAAATGTTTGCCATTTCGTTATCCTC
>JAEEUJ010000051.1 GCA_016290515.1 Clostridiaceae bacterium | reverse complement strand
TCAGCTTTAACGATATCGCAAGCGCAACCAGCGACGAGCCCGCGAGAACTATGCCGGCTATCGTCCAGCCGCTGAGTTTCTTTTCTTTATCAAACGCATCTTCAACCTTTGAGCGAAGCGCGTCGCTTGTCAGCGCAACGCCGCCCTTCTGATATATCGCGCGGTCAACTCCGTCGTAAATCGAAAGCTCGGGCAGTGCGTCAAGCTCGGCGTCCGCATAGCCTTCCCCGTCGGTCAGGGCAATCTTGAACAGTTCCCTGAGAGAAACGAATTCAAGCCCGGCTCTCTGACCGTCCGAAAGCGCGGCAACAAGCGGATAGATCTGCGTTATATCGTCTTCAACGTCTTCGTATGACATTGAGAAAAATTCAAGCATCGTCCCGTCGCCGTAATCAATTTCATCAAGCGTGTCGTGAATCATGGCTATTTCTGCATAACGGGCCGCCTCAAGCATAGTATTCTGCGCGTCGTCAAACGCCGACAGAATTTCCGTACGCTCCTGTTCGGGAGTATTTTCGTCTATTTCATCGGCTGCATCTATAGCGGCGTTTATCGCATCCGCATCATAGTTATCGAGAAATTCAACCGCTTCGTCGTAGGAGTCAAGCTGTTCTCCGAAATCCTCCCACTGTTTCAGAATCAGCTCCGCATCATCCTGATACATCTGATGCAAAAGTCTTGTTGCATCCGTCGGAGTTCCTCCGGCAAAATCCAATAAATCATCATAGCTTGTTTCCGATAGGCGGTCAAGCCAGGTATCCTCGTTTGCGTCCGCCGCCCTCGTTATCAGGTTTTCCATAAGCAGGGTTGCCTGTCCGTTTGACTGCGCGATAATCGTAAGGATATCGGCGTGGTTTTTCTTTTCACTGTCGGAAAGAGCATTGTACGCCTCGTCACCCATTTCATACTTCGTTTCGTTGAGAAGAAGGTCACCGAGCCCTGCGCCGCCGCAGTCGTCATCCTTGAATTTATTGAGCACATCGCGTATATACTGCACTCTCAGACTGTTCGAATCATAAGGTGAATTAACGTTTTCGCGGTATTCGCGTATTGCCGCAAGGAAATTCTCAACGAAGGGAATAATCTGAGCCTTCATCTGTGTTTCCATAAGCGCGTCATACTCCGCAACGTCGTAGCCGCCCTTCATATTCATAAGCGCAAGGTCGGTTACGGCTTCTTTTCTGTCGGTTGTGGTTTTATAGCCGAGGTAAACGGCTTTGTCGCCCTTTGAGCCCCAGCCGCCGCCTGCGCCTTCATTAAGGTCAGCGGGTTTGCCGTTGTCGCCTTTAAGGACTGTAAACCCTTCCTTTTCGGCATTCTTGGAATCACCGTAAAAGACCTTAACCTCGCTTATGTATTCGGGTAACGAGTCCGCAAAAACCCGGGCTGGCATAAGACCGGCCATAAGCAAGGCCAAAAGAATTATAAAAGCTATAGTTGAAATACGTTTCATACCTTTTCCCTGAATAAGAATTATTACAGTGATATTATATGCCCGGACGCGTGACAAATGGGTGACACAAATCAACCTCTGCACAAATACCGCCTGAGCATTCAGACTGCTGCATAAAAAAAGCGCCTTTTCAGGCGCTTTGTAATTATTTGCTCAGATTAACGGAAGATCGGCAAGGTTTGCAAGATACATACTGATACAGAATACGTCAAAGCCGTCTGCAGCGCCGTCATTGTCAATATCGGCGGCAAGTGACTGAATTTCAGTAAGGCTGTCAGCGCCCGAAAGAGTGCCGAGAAGAATTCCATAGTCAGTATCCGTCGGCAGTCCGTCGCCGTCAAGGTCGCCCTTGAGAATTACGGTTGCCGTATCATAAACCGTGTTGCTGTCAAGGGTTGAAACGCATTTAACAACACAGCCTGTTCCGACAAGCTCATTCTCACCGAGCAGAACGCCGTCCTTAAAGACGAGTATCTGAGTGTAATCGTTGTCGAGCCATTCCCTGATTTCGGCGGCTGTTGTGCCTTCGCTTACAAGTCCCTTCAGATAAGAGCCGCCGTTTGAGTTGCGATCAAGAACGTATGCGCCCTCAAGTATAACCGTGTCCTCATAGACGGGGTAGATTGAGAGATTTCCGTAGATGAGCATACTGTCGTCAATAAGCCTGCCGTTAGCATCAGCCCAGCCGATAAAGTTTTTGTTTTCCTTCTGTACGGCGTAAGCGTCCGCCTGCTGACGTACTGCGGCAAACGTCACGTCTGCGCCCGTCTGTACGGAAAGCTGTTTGACTCTCTTGCCCGCAAGGTTATAAACGCTTACCGTGCTTACGGTACTTGCGGGATTGAGCGCAAGTGAAGCGCCCTCAAGCACCGCGCTCAGCGCTCCCGTTTCGGCAGAGATTATGCCGATAAGCGTATCTTCGCTGTTTTCGGTCAGCACCGTTGCCTCTATATTAAACAGTACAGAGTCGGGTTTAATGACCGAAGCGGAATTGAAATTAACCGTAATTATGCCGTTTTGCGAATCAACGCTGTACGTAAGGCTGCCGTCGGCGGCGTTTGAAATACCGTCAATTCTCAGTGCCGCAGGGTCGAAGCTGATTGCCGCAGAATACGAGCTAAGCGTCTGATTGTCATAAATGCTTACGGGTATTGAAACGCTCTGTGAGTAATAAGCGCAAAGTCCGTTCGCGACCTTTACTGTAGGATTGGGAAGCGAAGCGTCGTAATCGGTTGTGAATACCGTTACACCGCTTTCGTTGCCCGCCTTTGAAACGGCCTTGAATTCGTAAGTGTGAACACCCGACAGAGCGGTCAGACCGTTGCCTTCAAGCGTTGCCCATGCGCCGCCGTCTATGCGGTATTTATAAGCGTCTATGCCCGAGAATGCGGTTGAATCAAGCGAAAGCGATATTTCCTTATTTGTTTTCTGTCCCGAAATATACGCTTTGCCGTCGGATATAGCATTTACCGACGGAGTATCGGGAGCGGCTGTTTCTACAATAATCTGTGCCGAAATGTATTCGTCGCTTGCATTGCCTGCCGTATCGTAAGCGACTGCCTTTATAAAGCCGCTGAAATTGTCGGATATAACGGGCTTGCCGGCAGAGTCGAATTCGTTGACGCTTCCGACGGTGTTGCCGTTTTCATCAAGGAACTGATAAGTGATTACTTCGGTCGGATTAACCCCTGTGTTGGTTACGTCAATGTCAATGACAGTAGGCTCGTTAAAGAAGGTTACGCCGTTTTCCTTTGCCGAATAACCGCCCGAGACAGCCCTCTCAAAGTCTATGCCCGAAATCTCAAACACGGGAGTATAGAAATTGTCGATAACGAGCAGATAGGTTGTCGTTTTCTGCGTGTTGCCCGTTACGGTGAAGAGATAGTTGCCGTTTTCGCTGACGGTGATTCTGTCCTTACCCGTAATATCCTGACCGTTGAGCACAACACTCTTAATTCCCGATGCGCCCGAAACGGTAGAAATCAGCAAATCGTACGCAACGCAGGTCGGCTCGGTGACCGTCTGTTCAACGTTGATTTCGGGAAGCTGCGAGTCAATCATAACGATATATTCGTCGGACGGATGGCTCTGAGTACCTGCGCCGTTAACAGCCTTGAACTGATAGACTGAATTCGTGCTTTCGGCAATAACAAACATATTGCCCGTGGAGATTTCATACCAGCCCGTGCCGTCGCTGTAGTAATAGGTGATACCCGAAAGAGACGGCTCAAGCGTATTGAAATGGAATTCAATATCTTCGCCCGTCCATCTTCCCGACGAGCCTAAGAAGCTTACTCTGATGACGGGAGTCTGTCTGTCGATTCTTACATTGATTGACGATACATTGCTGTCAAGGGCGGCGTTGCTGACCGACATGAATTCGTACAGATACTCGCCCTGACCGCTGACTGTGAGCGTGTTGCCGTCAAGTGACTGCCACGCGCCGCCGTCAACTCTGTAAAGATATTCGTAAATGCCCGAGAAGGCTTCGGATTCAAGGCTGATTACAACGTCGTCCGAAGTCCACTCGCCGTCGGAATATGCAGCTCCTTTGCTGCTTGCAGTTATTACGACGTCGGACGGGTTGCTCTCGTCGATTACGTAGCCGTCCGAGCAGACGAATTCCGAAACGTTGCCCGCTCTGTCGGTTGCTCTCGCCTGAACGTAACCTTTGAAATCGGGGTCCTGAACGGGCTTGTTGTTTTCGTTATATACAAGCCATTCTGCATTCAGGGGTGTGCCGTTTTCGTCAAGGAAGCGGTATTCGATACTTTCGATTCCCGCAACGCCTACGTCGGCCGCGTCAACCGTGATTTCAATCTGACGGTTGAAGAATGTCCCGAAAGTAATGCCGTTGATTATTCTTGCAACGGTGCCGTCATTTTTATGATTAAGAGTAACCGAATTAACGGCAGGCGCCGTTTTATCAATGTTATCGATTACGATGCTTTCGGAATGCGAAAGTCCGTTTTCTCCGGTAACGGTGAATACGTACGTTCCGTTTTGCGTTACCGTGTAATACTGGCTCGCAAACTGATCTGCGCCGTTTACGGTGATGCTCTTAAGTCCCGAAATGCCGAGCTGAAGGTCGTTTATAGTAATATAATAAGACTGATTCGTAAGCTGAGTTACGCCCTGAATAAGGCTGAATGAAGGCTCGGTTGCATCGTGTCTGACGGTATATCTCTGCGTTTCGGCGCTTTCGATGCCTGCGCCGTTTACAGCTTTGAAAATATAACTTTCGCTTTTGTTATGCAATGCGTTAAAGGTGTTGCCGTCAATGGGCTGCCAGCCGGTCGCATAAGTCCAGTAATAATACGTTACTCCGTCGAGCTGGTTTGTACTGTCAAGAGTGAATACGACATCCTCACTTGTCCAGCCGCCCGTATATCCGCCGGTATCAACCGTTACAACGGGAATACCGTAAACGATTACCGGGAAATATGCCTCTGCGCTTCTGCCCGCATGCGTATAGCTGACACGGATTAACTGCTCAACGTTGTAAAGCGTGGGATCAAAGAAATCCGTATCAACGGTATAATCGCTGACAAACTCTGACGGTGCGTTGCTGTAGTTTGCCTTTACTGTAAGTCCGTAGAGGTCAAGCGCAGTTACGCCCTCAAGGTAGTTCCTCTGAGGAGGAGTAATATCGATAGACGTCAGGTCCTTTGATTCAAGAGTAATTGAGAAGATGCCTCTGTACGTTCTTCCCGCACGGACAACCGAAACGACGATATACTGCTCTGCGTCGAGAACGGACTGATTGATTTCGCTGACGGTATAGTCGCTGACCTCAACCTTGAGCTGATCCTCGGTGAAGAGATTCGTCGTGTCGCCGTAATAAGGCTCAAGAGCGGCACGGTTGTAGGTAAGCTCAACCTTAAGACCGCTGAGGTCAAGCTGAGTTTCGCCCTCAACGTAATTTCTCTTTGTCGGAGCGGTAACCGTAATGCTCTGAGGCTCGACCTCAACAACGTTGATTTTCTTGGTCGCCTCATTGTGCGAGGTGAAATTGTGCCGTCCGTAAAGGTACAGCGTGGTTGAGCCTGCCGAAAGTCCCGTAACAGTGCCGTTGCTGCTGACGGAGGCAATGCTGTTTGCCGTATTGGAAGCGCTCATAACATAGTTTGAGGCTGTCCAGGGGGCGTTGCCGCTGTCCGTCGGAAGTCCCCAAAGGGTTGAGGAAATACTCATTCTGTCCGGCGTGAATACCGCCTGATACTGTACGGGGAAATCTCTGATGACATTGTCAAAACCGTTGATTTCAGCACTGGTGATATAGTTTATCCATGCGCCGTTAACGGTAATGTCAAACGATTTTGTAACGCCGCTGATTGTGGCGTAAATCGTAGTACCCTGAGAATTAAAATTGCCGTAGCCGCCTGCGTCAAGACCGTAAACAACGCCGTTTGCGTCAACGGAAGCTATTGTCGGGTCCGCCGACGACCATTTGACCGTCGAAAGCAGCGCCTGATCGTAATCTGCAGGCATGATGTCGGAGATTGAAAGCTGAACCGTTTTGTTTTCGGTTACGGTTCTTGAACCGGTTATCGTAAAGTCCGTAATCGCTTTTCCGGACAGAACCTGAAAGCTCGTTTCAACGCTTGAATTGTTATATGTGGCTCTTGCGCGAATTGTTATTACGCCGCTTGCCTTTGCGGTAAGATAACCGCCCGAGGTGATTGTCGCAAGTGAATTTTCTGCGGGAACGGAATTCGTCGCCCAGACAACGTTTCCGTCCTCTTCAAGTCCCCATTCTCTTAAGACGGAGGAATTTGTATTAAGTCTTGCGGGATAAACGGTTGATCTGTACTGAGCCGAGCCGTCGTTGGCAACAACGCTCTCACCCGAAATTTCGATTGCGGAAAGATTTGACGAAATAAGCGAGCGTGTAACCGTAACGGTAACGCTCTTTGAAACGCCGTCAATGCTTGCAGTGATTGTTACGCTCTTGTTGAAAACAAGTCCGTTTCCGCCGTCAAGACCGGTAACGATACCGTTGCTGTCGACAACTGCGATGCTCTCGTCGGAGCTCGACCAGACGACGCTGCCGGTGTATGCGCCTGCAGGCGCGACGTTGTCAATCGCAAGTGCGGTTGTTTCACCCTCGGCTACGCTTGTATCTCCCGAAATGCTGAAATCCGTTACGGGAAGGTCGGCGTTGCTGACAACGGTGAAGCTGACGGTGTCAGAATAAAGTCCGTAAATCGTGCTGGAGGGGTTAACTCTTACGGTAACCCTGCCCGGAGAGGTGAAGGTGACAAGTCCGTTGGAATCAACCGTTGCGTGCTTTGACGATTCATTATCAAGTGCGCTTGAGCCGACCGTCCATTTGACGCCCTGCTTAAGTCTTACGGGAGTTACTGCGCCGTAAAGCTGTACCGTTGCGCCGACGGCTACGGTTTTCGGAACTGTCTTTTTGTTGGTGATATGAATGCCTGTCGGAGTAAGCGAGCCGAGAGTGCTCTGAGTAACGAGCACGTCCACGCTGTCGGTTGCCAGCACTGTGCCGTTTGCGGAGTAAAGCGTTGCGGTGACAACGACGTTCATATTGTCAAGATAGTTTCTCAGGCTGTTTGCAATGCTTTCGCCCGCAATACCCCTTACGAGCGCTACGAGTATATCGGTGTTTACCGTTTCAAGGTCGTAACCGCTGTTGAAAATTGCGTTTTCAATGGCGCTTGCCATAGTGTTTCCGACAAGCGGCACGTTACGCACGTTTTCGTCGAGCCAGAGCTGAATGATAGCCGCCTTTGAATAGTCATAGCCGGTTATCTTGCCGCTTTCGTCAACGTCGGCAAGCAGGGGCAGATTGCTCGACCATTCGACGTATGCCCCGTCGGGAATATCCCCCGAAAGAGTATAGCCGAGCTGAACCGAGCGGTATTCCTGCACCTCGATTCTTTCGGTTACTTCGTTGCCGTTTGAATCCGTCACGGTTATCGACGGACCTGCCGCAAACACGCTAAAGCCCGGCAGAATTGCAGTCATTACAAGTAACAGCGATAACATTATGCTCGCTGATTTTCTGAATCCCGTTTTCATCAAATCATCTCCGAAAAAAGCAATTATAGTTAATTAAATCTTTTATATTAATAAACAATGTGTCAATTATTCTATCACGCGCTGTTTTGTATTACAATAGATATGAACGTTAATGCACAGTGTGGAAAACACTGACCTTCAAACAACATTTTTTTAACTTTAGTTTATTACTGTAACAAAAAAGCACCTGAATTCAGGTGCTTTTATCAGTCGGTTGATTAAGTTGTACTGTAATTCTTTGCGAACTCGCTGTCCCATCTCTGCTCAATGCCCTCGCGCCATTTCAGGGCAAGGTCGGTGAGCTCCTTACACAGCTCCGGCATTTCGTCGGCAAGGTTGTGCTTCTCGCCCGGATCTGATTCGAGGTCTGAAAGGAATACCGGTGCACGCGGAGTTTCGCCCTCGGTCAGTCTGCCGTTGATGACAAGCTTATACCTGCCGCGCCTTACCGCTGTCTGATCCTCCATCTCCCAGAAAATGCAGTCGTTGGGCGTTTTTTCACCTTCAAGCAGACTTGGGAGTATGCTCTTTCCGTCAAGCTCATATTCGTCCGCATTTACGCCGCACGCGTCAAGCACTGTCGGGAATACATCGGTTGCGACAAAGGGCTCGTCAAGGGTTTCCGACTTGATTTTGTCGCCCCAGCACATAAGCGCGGGAACGCGGATGCCGCCCTCAAAAAGGCTGAATTTGTGTCCCGCGAATTTTCCCGTAGTACCGCCGTAATACGGGTCCTCGTTGCCGTCAAGCCAGTTTCTCGACTCCCTTGAAGGTCCGTTGTCGCTCTGGAAATAGATTATAGTATCGTCAAAAAGACCGAGTTTTCTGAGCTTTTTGCTTATCTCCCCTACTCCGTCATCAACGGCGCTTATCATAGCCGCCATAATCCGTCTGTCCCACGGCAGATTGGGGAAGCGCTCAAGATACTTTTCGGGCGCATGCATCGGGTAATGCGGCGCATTATACGCCACATACAGGAAAAACGGCTCGTCCTTATGACGGTCGATAAAATCAACGCTCTTTCTCGTGATACGCTCGGTGAGGTATTCGCCGTTTGAATAAACCTCGTCCTCATTTTCCCACAGGTCGTGGGTGGGGTTTGAACCGCCGTCTGCCATTCCGTAATAGAAAATGTGTGAATAGTAGTCAAGACAGCCTGCAAGGAAGCCGCTGAACTCGTCAAAGCCGTTTGAATTCGGTCTGCATTCTTCCTTTAATCCGAGATGCCATTTGCCGCAGATACCGGTAACATAACCCGCCTTTTTAAGCGCGGTTGCAAGCGTCGGCACCTTCGGAGTCAGACCGCTTGCCTTTCTGTGACCGGCAAGGATTGCACGCACGCCTGCATTACCGGGATAACGTCCCGTCAGCAGAGCCGCCCTTGAAGGTGAGCAGACGGGCGACGCGGAGTACATTGACGAAAACAGCGCTCCCCTTTCGGCAAGTGCGTCAATGTTCGGCGTTTTCAGATCGTCCGAGCCCATGCAGCCCAGATCGGCATAGCCCTGATCGTCGGTAAGAATGATTATTACATTAGGTTTTTTCATAAAAATCCCCTCAGGCAGTTTATTTTTCCGAACAAATATATTATACTTTAATCACAAATCAAGTCAACAGGAAATGAAATTATGAACACTCTGACATTACTTGTCAAGCCTGCGGCGGGACTGTGCAATATGAACTGCAGATACTGCTTCTACCGCTCGGCAAGTGAAACGAGAAAAAACCGAATAATGACCGAAGAAACCGTTGACGCGCTGATACAAAAGATTAAGGAGTATCGGCCGTCGGCGCTGTCTGTCGTGTTTCAGGGCGGTGAGCCCACACTGGCGGGACTTGATTATTATAAAAGCTTTGTAAATAAGATTAAAGAGAACATAAAGGCTCCCGTTAATTATGCGCTTCAGACAAATGGATTGCTCATTGACGACGATTTCGCACAGTTCTTTAAGGAGAACGGTTTTCTTGTCGGCATTTCACTCGACGGCAATCGCAAGACCAATGACAGATACCGCCTTGACAAAAGCGGTGAGAGCGTTTTCCAAAAAGTGCAAACCAGAATTGATATACTGAAAAAGCACGGCGTGGATTTCAATATACTGTCCGTTATTGATGACAAAAACGGCGAAGATATTGAGGAAACTTATGCCTTTTTCAAAGAGCGGGGCTATAACTTTTTACAGTTTATTCCCTTCGTTGACGGGGAGGACGGCGTGTCACTTACGCCCGAAAAATACGGTGAATTTCTTAAAAAGATTTTTGATTTATGGTACGCCGATTTTATAAACGGAGACTACATTTCAATACGCCATATTGACAATTATATCGGCATACTGCTCGGCAATCCGCCCGAAAACTGCGCTATGTGCGGCGTGTGCGGAAGCTATTTCGTTGTTGAGGCAAACGGCGATATCTTTCCCTGCGACTTCTACTGTAAAGATGAATACAGACTCGGCAGCATCTACGGCGAAAAGCCGTTTGAGGTCAGCGAAAAGCAAAAGGAATTCATTGAGCAGTCAATGCTCATTCACGAAAAATGCAGGGACTGTAAATACCGAGTTCTGTGCCGAGGCGGCTGCAAACGCGACCGAACCGACGGCTATACAAAAAACAGATACTGCGAAGCATATCGGGACTTCTTCGATTACGCAGCAGACCGTATGATAAATGCGGCAAAACTTCTGACAGAAGAAAACGCACCCACTTGAAAATGGGTGCGTTTTTATTATCGGTCGTAGTACTTAAAACTAAAAGTCGTACCGCTTATCGGTAACCTTTTCCCAGAACTTAAGAGAGTTGTCCGCAAGTCCTTTCCATACCTTGACTATAAACAGCTCGGTACGTGAAACGGCTCCGACCTCCACAAGCTGAGAGCCTTCGTTTTCGGCATTTTCGGAATCGCCGTAAAACACCTTAACCTCGCTTATGTAGTCGGGAAGCGAATCCGCGAATACCTGAGCGGGCATAAGGCAGGCCGTAAGAAGTGCCGGAATGATCGTAAGTACTATTGTTGATATGCGTTTCATGCCTTTTCTCCTTTGTGCTTTTTACAATGCAATAATACGTCATACGTTGTGACAAAAGTGTGACAAAACGGCGGCAAAAGACAATATAAAAATTTTTGTTTATTCTTCCAAATATTTGTCGCATTTTTTATTGTATTATGATATAATAAATTATTAAATTATGATATTGAGGGATTTGCGCTATGACTACGTTGCAATATATCCATTTCTCAATTGAATTATGGGGCGCGTTTTTCTGCTTTATTGCGGTTATAAACATTGCGCTCAAAAGGTCCTTCGACGTCAAGGATTCCGTAATCTATCTTGCCACCTGGACAAACAGTATGGAAAAGCTCGAAGGCAGTAACGAATTTGCAAAATAATTTTGGAGGAGTATATATTATGAACGTAACAAAAACACTTGAAAACGGAATTCTTACCGTATTGCTTGACGGTAAAATGGACACCGGCACAACCCCTCAGGTTGCCGAGGAAATCGAAGCCGATATTGATAACGCCGACAAAATCGTTCTCGATATGAAGGAGCTTAAGTACATTTCTTCCGCCGGTCTGCGCCTTCTGCTCTCTCTTCACAAGAAGATGTCAGCCAAGGGCGGCATGGTAGTAAAGAATGTCAACGAGACTAATATGGAAATCTTCGATTTCACGGGATTTGCCGATATTCTCAACATTGAATAAAAGCGTTTTTTAAGCTGTATAAGAGAAAGGGTGAGCCGTATTATGAAGAAGACAGATGCGGCTTGTCCGCTCGTCTTTGAGCCTGTTTCACTCTCCCGGATGGAAAAGGTTGAGTCTGTACGCAGAGCATACGGGAACACTCTGTATGTTCATGCATTTGTATCTCTGTTTGCATGGGAAGAATACGAGCAATACACGATACATATTGAGGACGACGCTTATATCGTCAAGGACGGCGCGTTCGGCGAAAACGCGTTTCTTTTCCCCTGCGGATCGGATGAAGGTAAAAAGAGGCTTATTGACGCCGTACTTATATACGACAATCTTATATTCTCATCTTTGAGAGATGAGGATAAACTTTTTCTTGAAACCGAGTATCCGGGCAGATTTGTATTTGAAGAATGCCGCGACGAGTTCCCCTATCTTTACGATAAGGACGAGCAAATTGAGCTGGCCGGCAGGAAATACAAAAGCTTAAGGCATCAGATTAATATCGGCCGCTCGGTTGCAAAACAATGGACCGTAATACCGTTATGCGACGGCAATATCGACAGAGCGCTGTCCTTAAACAGACTCTGGCTGGAAAACCGTGACAGCGACGACCTTGCGGATACGGCCGCAGCTCAAAAGGCTTTGCAAAACTTTTCAAAGCTTGATATGTGGGGCCTGATATTTCAGGCTGACGGCAGGGATATCGCATACGTCGCGGGTTGCTTTATTACGCCCGAAATCTTTGACGTTTGCTTTTGCAAGGTGCTCGACAGGCGCGGCGAGTGTTATATCAAATGGGCTGTATACTACGCCCTGGCCGA
>JAEEUJ010000050.1 GCA_016290515.1 Clostridiaceae bacterium | reverse complement strand
TTTTTCAAAAAAACTGTTGACTCTTTACCTGCTATAAAGTTTATGATATAGTCAAAAGAGGTGATATTATGAAAATGAAAGAGTTTTCCGCAAAGGTCAACATCCCCGAAACTACCATAAGGTACTACATAAGCAACGGCATATTTATTCCGGAAAGATATACCGAAAACTATATGGGAAGAAAAAATTACGACTTTACGGAAAACGATGTTGCACAACTGAAAAGAATAGCGCTGTTGCGAAAGTACGATTTTTCAATGAAGGATATAAAGGATTTAGCGGAAGGCAAAACAGCAGTTACCGAAATTCTTCAATCAAAAATAACGGCTTTCGAGAAAAAAGTCGAAAGTGAAAAAGAGAGCTTAACTGTACTGCAGAGTGCGTTGCAGAATCATCCGACCGATTCTGACAGCCTTTGCGAATTACTCAATAACCCGATAATCGAACAAAGCCCGATACCTAACATTGACGACAGTTCGGCTTACAAGCCAATGTATTACAGGGCAAAAAAAGCTGTCAAAATTGCTTTGATTACAATTATCGTGTTGCTTGTTTTGCATTTTTTCCTGATTCCCTTTGCTATTCGTTCAATAGGCAAAAACGTGGGAGGTAACATTGAAGAGGTTCACGTTCATTTCGTTTCTTCGGAAATACACTCGCAGGAAGAAATTGACAATGCGATTCAATCCGTAATGAAATATTTCGCTCTCAACTATAAGGGCTGCACGCTCACTGATATTGAATATGCAGGTGATGACTGGACAAAAGCGGAAGCTTCTTCCAGAGAACGAGAGATTAAAAACACCATAGTTCTTGTCAGCACTTTTGAAACCGGACCGGTTCAGTGGGACGCCTTTGAGGTCAATTCAACGTATTCGTATTGGTCGTGGTGTCTGAAAAAGATTGCTGGAAAATGGGTAGTAGTCAATTACGGCTACGGTTAATTATTAACAAAACAAAAAACAGACCTGAAATCAGGTCTGTTTTTTGCTTAATCAATAACTTATTTTATTTCGTCCATGCCGCTTTCGGCTTCTTCCTTACGAAGCTCGGCAAGCTCATTTTCAACCGCCTCTTCCATCGAAGGCTGTTCCTTAAGCTGTTTTCTGAAGCTTCCTGCGGTAAGTATGCTGATTACGACGTTCGCCGCGAACAGTGCGATTCCTATCGCATATCCCCACCATACAACGCTGCCCTCAAAGACATTGATTGTGTTGTTCGCCGCAGCGTTTACAAACTGATTAAGCAGTACGCCCGAAGCAATCCAGCCGAGCATTGCGACGGTGTTGAGAATTACGTTGAAGCCCGCCCGCAGATTAATCGCGGCAATAAGCACAACGAAGAAGTTGAGCACACCCGCCGCAACTGCCAGCAGTGCGGCAACTATCGCAAGCATAATGAACTTGACCGGTGCGCCGAGCGCGGTTGCGCTCATAAGCTTGAAGCCGCCGAAGAAGTCGAGCTTCGTTATGTAATCAAGTATCAGCGTCAAAAACGAAACCGTACCCTCCTTCTCATAGAAGGGCAGTGTCATTTTCATTTTAAGAAGCGGCACTACCAACGCAACAAGAGGCAGGAGCGTGAACACGAGACGGGCAATTCTGAATGGATTGCCAACCGTTCCGCTCTTGAAATTGTTAATCTTATAGTGAAGCTTTGCGAAGGCGTGCTCCGCCTTGTCGGAGTCATCCTCAAGACGCTGCTCCCAGTTGTAGTTGGGAATGTTCACGCCGCAGTGCTTGCACTCCGCCTTGACGTTGTACCATCTCAACGGTTCTCCGCAGTGGGGACATTTTGCTGACATAATATCAGTCCTTTATAAAGAATTGTTATTTCTTAAACTTAAGTACGTTCCACGAGAACGGCTTGATTTTAATTTCGCCGTCGGTGATTTCCCTGTTGGAAGGCTTAACGGGAGCCGAAACAAAGTTGTTTCCGTCTGTCGGCTTATAGCCCGCCATCTCAATATGCTCACAGAGCTTATAGCCGTCAACGTCGAGCATTCTGACGTCGAGCAGATAATCCTCCGTCTGACATCTGTTGACCGCAAAGACAACTATTTCGTCCTCGCTGTCGCTGACAGTTGCAATACAGTCCATATCGGGCACGTCGGTGAATTCCTTCGTGTCGTGCTTGTCGCACTCAACCCTGCTCTCCAGAACAGAGCCGCGCGCATTATTCGAAAGATGCATAATCGGATAGAATATCGTCTGCTCGAAAATGCCGCCGTTATTCTCGGTCATAATGGGAGCAATTACGTTTACGAGCTGAGCCAGACACGCAACCTTGACGCGGTCGGCGTGCTTCAACAGAGTCATAAGCATAAGTCCGACGAGAAGTGCGTCCTCAAAGTTATAGTAATCCTCAAGCTGATGCGGAGCCTGAGACCACTTTTCAACGTAGTCGCCGTTTGAGTGATACCATACGTTCCACTCGTCAAAGGAAAGGTTAATCTGCTTCTTTGAGTGCTTCTTACCCTTTACGGTGTCGCATATACAGATTACGGTCCGGATGAACTCGTCCATCGCCATACTCTTGGCAAGGAAGGAATCCGTATCGCCCGAGCGGTTGTCGTAATACTGATGAAGCGAAACGTAGTCAACCTTATCGTAAGCGAGGTCAAGCGTTTCAAGCTCCCAGTCGCCGAAGGTTCTCATTCCGAGATTTGAACTGCCCGAAAGCACCGTTTCGATGCTCGGGTCAACCCATTTCATAACCTTTGCCGCTTCGGCTGCAGCCCTGCCGTATTCATAGGCGGTCTTGTGGCCTATCTGCCAGTCGCCGTCCATCTCGTTGCCGAGACACCAGAGCTTTATGTTATGCGGTTCCTTATAACCGTGTTTAATTCTCAAATCACTGTACTTCGTGCCCGAGGGGTGATTGCAGTACTCGACCAGATTCTTGGCGTCCTCTGCGCCGCGAAGTCCGAGATTGACCGCCATCATACAGGAGGTGTTCGCCTTTTTACACCACTTTGCAAACTCGTTTGTGCCGAATTTGTTGGGCTCAATAACGCCCCACGCAAGTTCAAGGCGGGCAGGTCTCTCGTCAACGGGGCCCACGCCGTCCTCCCAGTTGTAGCCGGAAACAAAGTTGCCGCCCGGATATCGCACTATCGGGACGTTGAGCTTCTTAACCTCGTCGATGACGTCCTTACGGAAACCGTCTTCGTCGGCAGTCGGATGCGTCGGCTCATAGATACCGCCGTAAACGGCTCTGCCGAGATGCTCTATAAACGAACCGTAAATCCTCGGGTCTATCTTAGCTGTCTTGAACTGAGTAACGAGTGAAAGCTTTGCTTTTTTCATGGGTTTACTCCTTGTTTTTGGTTTCCGCCTTTTCAAAGACGAATTTTTTAAGTATTTCTGTATTCTTCTCGAAATCTATCTCGAGGACCGCCTGCTTATTCTTTGTGGCATTTTTCCAGGTGCCGTCAGCGGGAATCTGCTGCTGAACGAGGTCGTATTTAAGGTACTTGAGAGCGTTAAGTCCGAGATTCATAAGTCCGTCGGAGTCAATGTCCGTCTCGACCATCGAAACTATCCTGTCAGCAGTTTCCATAAGGGTTTTGATATTCGCCTTCTTCGCCTTGCTTATGATAGCGGAAATAACCTTGCGCTGACGCTGGGTTCTCATAAAGTCGCTGTCAAGGTAACGTATTCTCGCATACCAGAGCGCCTGAGCGCCGTCAAAATGATTCATACCGCCGCTGATTTCCTCGGGGAAGGCCTTTTCCTCATCGGGTGTCATGTGGTCTTTCGAGTTTATATAGTCCGCTTCCTTATCGGTAATCTCAACGTCGATACCGCCGATTGAGTCAATTATCGTCGTGAACATACTGAAGTTTACGAGCACGTAGCTGTCGATATTCACGCCGTAGTTGAATTCGAGCGTATCAACAAGCAGCTGTATGCCGCCGCGTGCCTGCGCCGCGTTAAGCTTCGCCCACGCATAGTCGGGAATGTTGATATATGTATCTCTCAGGAAAGACGTGAGCTTAATCTGATTATTGTTGTCGTCAATAGTCAGAAGCATCATCGTGTCCGAGCGCGTCTGGTCGTTTTCCTCGCCCTCACGCGCGTCAACGCCTACCAAAAGGATATTGCGCACGCCTTCCTTGCGCATAAGCTTGGACGCGGGAATGTACTGATTGGTTTCCAGCGGCTTGTAGTCAACCCTCTCGGTCAGTGATTTTACATAGGCATAACCCGCTACAGAAAGCGCGCCGACAATCAGCGCAAAAACGAGAATCAGACAAAGGAAAACCTTTGAGCCTGAAACCTTTTTCTTCTGCTTCTCGCGCGGCTGTCTGCCCGAGTAAACGTCGTCCTCGATACTGTCAAACTCGCGTTCGCGGGAAACACGCTTTGCCTTGTTCGCGGCAGCCTTGTTGTAGTTGTAGCTGTACGGCTGTTCGCTGTCGGCGGTCTGCTGACGGGTGGCGACGGAACGGAACTCGCCGTCATCGTCGTTCTCCTCGTAGTAGTTCTCGGTGTACTCCCTGGGAGCCGAGCCAGTCATCTCGTAAAATTCAAATTCTTTTTTACCGCTGAAAATATCGTCGAATTCAGATTCAAAGCTTCTCTGCGAGTCAGCCTTTGAGTCGGAATACACGTCCTCCATCCCGTCGCCGTGCTCGGGAGCGTCGGAGAACACATCGTCAAAAGCGTCGTCATTGAACTTAAAGTCTTTAGGATCCATTTTTACCTCTCCGTTTTAGTTATACACCATATTATTTTACTATATATTGTGCTTTTTCTCAACTGTTTTTATAAAAAAAGTGCAGTTATTTGTATAAAAAGCAGCCGTTTTCGCTCAAAAACAACAAACTGTGACCCAAAAGGTAAAAAAATCTTGAAACGGCCTGACATTTCTTGTATAATACTTTTTAGATTTTCCTAAGGAGTACTGTAAATGCTGGGTAAATATGTCAGAGTGCGGGTCACAAAACCCATGGGCGCCTTTGATAACGAAACCGAGCAGGTAATGCAGCTCAATTACGGTATTGTTGAAAGCGGTCTTGACCGCAAGGGCTCCGTCAAGGGAGCGTATATTTTAGGACTTGCCCACGCCGTACGCAATTTCGACGGAAGGGTTATAGCCGTAGTTAAGCTTAACAACCGCGGCGGGATTTATCTCGTTGTTGCGCCCAAAAGCAAAAGATACATAATTCATGACATCGTTGACGAGCTTGACTTTATGTATAAACGCGAGGACTATACAATAAACTGTTTATATGAGCGCTCGTGCGGAGCAATCGTTTTCCGCTTCATTAACGGTGAAAGGCGTTTCCTGCTCATCAAGAACAAGCGTTCAAACCATTGGGGATTCCCGAAGGGGCACATCGAGGTCGGCGAAACCGAGGAGGACACCGCAAAGCGCGAGGTGCTCGAGGAAGCGGGACTTCATATCAGAATTTTCGGCGGCTTCAAGCACAAGTCCGAATACACGATAAGAAACAGAGTTGAAAAGACGGTTTCGATTTTCCTTGCGACTACCGACGACGTTCAGACGAAGATTCAGCCCGAAGAGATTGAGGACTATATCTGGCTTGAATACGACGCGGCAATGAACACGCTCAACTATTCCAACGATAAGGAAATACTTGAGTCGGCACAGAAATTCATTATTGAGAATAATATATAGGAGCTTGTTATGGCTGAAACGTTAGCTAACTTTTTCGTTGAGCTTTTTAAGGACAAAATTCCTCCCGAGTTTACGATTTTCGTAATATCGCTTATGCCGATACTCGAACTGCGCGGCGGTATGATAGCGGCGAGACTGCTCGAGGTCGAGTTTTTCAAAGCCTTTGCAATCTGCTTTGTCGGCAATATGCTGCCGATTCCGTTCATTCTTCTTTTCATCGAAAAGATATTTGAATGGCTGAGAAGATTCAAGTTCTTTGAAAAGATAATCGTTAAACTTGAAGCAAAAACCGAACGCAACAAGGCGAAGGTGCTTCGCTATAAATCGTGGGGACTGCTTCTGTTCGTTGCCGTTCCGCTTCCTGGAACGGGCGGCTGGACAGGCGCTCTGATGGCGGCGCTTCTGGGAATTGATTTCAAGCGCTCACTCGGAATAATCACGCTGGGCGTTCTGATAGCGGGAATTATAATGTCGCTTATCACATACGGAATATTCGCTTTATAAAAAGTCAAAAATCAAGGGCAGGTCGGTTGACCTGCCCTTTCATTTTGATAAAATCCGATTTTCAGTTTATTCCAGATCCGAAATGTCGACGTCGGGAACTATGCTCAGACTGTAGTCGGGATAAAGCGCCGATATCTCGTCGTGAAGTATTTTCAGTCCTTCATCGTGGTCAACGTCAAAGCTCATTACCACGTCGAAGCGCATTTCCTTCTTTTCCTCATCAACGTAGAAACCGTGAAGCTGAAGCGCCCAGTCATGCGCCAGTACCTTTTCAAGAACGGTGTTGCGCATCTGCGCCGCGTTGTCGTTGCCCGTATTAAAGGAATACACGCCGACGCCCGTGAGAATTACACCCGTTTCCATATAGACCTTAGCCTGAACCCTGCGCGTAAGCACGTCAACCTTATCAACGGTCAGATAATCGGGAAGCTCGATGTGAAGCGAAGCGTAGTTCCTTTCAGGGCCGTAATTATTGAGAATAATGTCATATACTCCCCTGACCTCGGGCTCGGCTGAGATGATTTCGCGTATTTTCGCAACCAGCTCGGGATCGGCGCGTCTGCCGAGAATGTCCGAGAACGTCTCAAAGAGCATTTCAAAGCCCGCCTTGATAATCAGCACGGAAATCAGTACGCCGACGTATGCTTCGAGCGAAACACCCCAGATAAGGTAGATAACCGCAGAAAGCAATACCGACAGCGAGACGATTGCGTCAAAGCCCGCGTCTTTACCCGATGCAACGAGCGACTGTGAGTTCGCCTTATTGCCCTGAGCGACAACATAACGGCTTAGTAAAAATTTAACTACAACCGCCGACGCAATAATTATAAGCGAGGTTTTCGAGTAATTTGCCTCGACGGGATTTATTATTTTCTTGACCGATTCGACCATGGCGGTAATGCCTGCATAGAGTACAAGCGCCGAAACGAGCATCGCGCTTATGTATTCAACCCTGCCGTGACCTAAGGGATGCTTTTTATCGGGCTTTTTATTGGCAATTCGCGTGCCGATAATCGTGATTACCGACGAGAGCGCGTCAGACAGGTTGTTGACCGCATCAAGTATGACCGCTATCGAGTTAGAAAGCAGTCCTACGAACGCCTTGAAGCCGACCAGAAACAGATTGGCGGCTATGCCGATAAGGCTCGTGCTGATTATGATTTTGTTGCGGCTTTCCGCAATCTCAATAGGATTGATTGTTTTTTCTTCGTTTGACATTCTATTCACCGCCGTTTACGATTTTTGCATAAGTTTCTTCGGGTATCATGGGCGAGCAGATTTCACCTAAAAGCTCCTCGTCAATCACGCCCTTTTCGGCATACTGTCTGCCCGCCTGCTTAACCTTTTCAAGCCGCGGAACAGTAACAACTTCAGCCGAAGGCGCATTGAAAAGCGGACTTTCGGGAACGGTTATTACCGTGCTGTCACCTCTGAAGCAGAGCTTGAATTGCAAAACAGCGGGTTCAAAATTCTGCTTACTGTTCGGGAAACCGCAGCCGCAGATCATTATATAGCGAAGGCGTGAAAAATCCGCCTGAGCAACATGTTCGTAGCGTTCGCCGACCTTTTTCATTGCCATACTTGAAAGCGGCAATGTTCTGTCAACAAGCGCCTTAAGCGGCGCGGGCATACCGTAGGTATAAAGCGGATAGCTGAACAGCAGCAAATCGCTGTCAAGTATTTTCTCAAGTATTCCCTTCATATCGTCGTCGTAAATACAGTCGCCGCCGTTGTTCATACATGAAAAGCATCCCGAGCAATACTCAATTTTTCTGTCAATGACGTCAATAATATGTATTTCATTTTCCGACACTTCATTCATCCCCTCCAGAAACGCGCGGGTGATGTGCATAGTGTCGCTTTTTTCTTTTTTGGGACTTCCGTTAAACACAAGTATCTTCATTCTCTTTATCTCGCTTCCTTCCGTCAGTAATTTCCACAGCGCCTCTGTAAATATAAAACAGTCCGAAGCTTAATAATACCGAGCCGGCTATATCCGTAAGCCAATGTACGCCGCAGGTCAGCCGGCCGATTACCATAAACGCCGAAAACAGCACGGCGGCTGCGGCGACGGCTCTTCTGACTTTCAGGCTCTTTGATCTTCGGTATGTCTGGAAAACAAGCGTGGGCATAACGCTTAACACCAGAAGAGTGGTTGATGACGGGTAGGACGCCTCCATATAGCCGTTAATAGGTATCGGTCTGTAATTAATCGGTATCATTTCAAAAACAAGATAACCGATAATCACAAGAATATAGTAAACGCCAAGCAACATAATGTCACTGTCAACTCTTAAAAGACTGCGCCTTTTTATAAGCTCACAAAGCCCGAGAAATCCGTAGCCCATACAAATTGCAATCGGCACAAGTCCGAGCCAGTCGGTAATTGTATAGACGGTCATATTCTCGCCCGTAAGAGCGTGAAACCACGTGTTGACGGTTGAGAAGCCTATGTCGGTGCCGTTTTGCCCGACGGGCTTAACGTCAACGCTCATAATAAGAACGGTCCAGAGCACGAACGCCGCTATCAGCGCCGCGCCCGTTATTAAATATTTTTTTGATTTATTCATCAGTCGGTTTCCAATAATATTTCCTTTTCAATATTTGTCGTAACGCCGTACTTTTCCTTGAGCGCGGCAAGCGCCTTGAAGTGCGGCATCTGTCCGTGAGCGGTGAACGCCGCTTCGTCCTTCCACAGCTCGTGAAGCAGCAGAAGCTCACTACGCGCAGGAATCTCGAACTTATAGCCGTAGTTGCCGTCCTCGTTAGCGGCGGCAACGTCTATTCCCTGCTCAACAATCGCGTTGTAAAACTCGTCCCTTACTTCGGGATTCATAACATAAGTTACTTCAAGCTTTATCATTTCTTTTCATCCATTCCTCTTTTGTAATGCAGTTTACTATATCCGTTCGCTTAACGCCCAGCGCGGGAACGTCGCAGTTTTCCTTTGTGTACTGATAAACGAAACCGAGCTTTTCCTGAACGCGCTTTGACTTATTGTTAAAGTCATAATATTTGCACCAGACCTTTGACATATCAAGGTCTTCAAATGCGCGGCGAAGCATTTCACGGCCCGCTTCGGGTATTAAGCCCTGTCCCCAGAAGGGTTTGGCGAGCCAGTAGCCAAGCTCGCACTCGTCCATCTTTTTCTCGTCGAGCATAAGCTCAATTGCGCCTATCGGCTTTTCGTCGGTTTTAAGACAAACGGCATACGCCTCGGGTCCGTTCAACACGGTTTTAATTATATTCAGACTTTCCCTGACGTTTTTATGCGGCGGCCAGCCCGCGTCGGGACCGACGTCGGGGTCTTTGGCGTATTCAAAAAGGTCTTCGGCGTCACTCGCCTTCCAGCGGCGAAGCATCAGCCGTTCGGTAAACAGTATCATCTTTTCTCCTTAAACTGTTTTAACGTAAATTCCCGACGGGTTTCCCTCTAAGTCGTCGAGCATTGTCTTGTATTCAAAACCGTACTTTTCATAGAGTCCCGTATGATTTGTGGAGAGATAGATTTCATTAACCGAGCACTCTTTTGCAAGTCTTTCGGCCTCTCTGAAAAGCAAACCTGCATATCTGTTGCCCCTGTACTTTTCAAAAGTATAAACAAAGCCCACCCACGGTGTCAGCTCGGTCGGCTGAATGTCGTCAAACTTTGAAAACGTACAGTGGGAAACAAGCACGTCACCGTCAACAAGAAGCAAAACCTCAGAACCCTCACCGACGGTTTCGAAAAAAGTTCCGTCCGTCAGCATTTTAGCGAGAAACGGGCCTGCGTTCCAGTCGCTTTTTCTTATTTCTTCAATCCAATGCTCTTTGTTTTCACTGTCAAAAAAGCTTATTACTCTCATTATTCCCCTGTGTATTCAAGAACGTTTTCAAGCAGTTCCTTTACAAAGCCGCAGCTGGTGTATGCGGCAAACTTCTGATATCTGTCATCCTTGCGCTCGTCGGCAAAGTCGCAGACACTCTTTGCTATAATAACATGCGGCTTCGGGTCGTAGGAGTGGGCGGCCGCATAAGCTACGCCGTAGCCCTCCATCTCAACGCCCTCCGTATCCTTGAAGCTTGTGATAACCTGCTTCTTGAGTACAGCCTTGTTCGCTACGACCGCCGTACCGCTCGCCATAGGGCCGACGTGTACGTAATACTCGTTGTCTTTGCTTTTTATAAACTCTTTAATCGGCTTAAGATAATCGCCCTTAATCTCTACTACGGTAGGCCTCGGGTTAAAACCGATTTCGCCGAAAACTATTTCGGCCTCCTGCGGAGAAACGAACTTTCCGTTTGAAAAGTTCCAGACCGAGCTTGCCAGCAGTACGTCGCCGTACTCCTGACGGTCGTCGCTGTCGTTTATTCTTCCCGTACCCGCGGCAATTCCGGGCATAATCACATACTCGGGAGCGAAGTGGTGAATCATTTTCATAGTCAGAGTCGCGCTCGCCGTCATACCCATTTCTTCCTGACGCGCGGCGATTACACGAAGCCGTTTCCCGTTCTTTTCGATAAACGCCTCTCTGTAAACGTGTCTGTCGCCCGGAACAGTAAATTCCGACCAGTCAAACATACGCAATGCGGCCTGCTTCTCGGTCTGAGTGACATAAATTATAACCGCAAAGGTTTTGTAAGCGCTCATATTTGCTTCCTCCCGTATGTGTGTTATCGGTAATATTTGTCAATGCCGCCGTAGCCGACAATCAGCTTGTTTTCGGCGGTCTTTTCAATAAAGTTTTCCAGCCGTTTTCTGAATTCGGCAGGGCGCTTGCGCGCGGCGTCAATATAAGCAACGCGTATGCGTCTGTAAGGCTCGGGAAAATTCCGATAATTCTTCCACGCCTTTTCGGAACGTTTGATTTCGGCAATAATATCCTCGGGAAATACGAAAGGCGCGTTGATTATTTTCTCAACCTCGGCCCGTATTTTCGGATGAATCAGTCCCTGTGAGTCGAGCCATATCAGCCGCTCAATATTGGGCCGTGAATAGCCGCTGCCCTTTCGTCTGGGCGTAAAACGGCGAATGTGATGGGTCTCGTCAAGCGAGCCCGCACGCCCGTCAATCCAGCCGAAGCACAGCGCTTCCTCAACGGCGTCGTTATAAGAAACGCCGTCCTCTCCCGAGTCCTTAGTCGGAAACACGAACCATATCTCGTCCTTACACCCGAAGTTTTCCGACAACCACTCGCGCCACTGACTGCGGGTTTTGCAGTATAAGATTTCCTTAGAGTCCATATCAATCCCGTTTACGTTAAGCTGCGTGCTTTCAGCTCTTCGCAGAGTGCATCCGCGTCACCGTTCACGCCGTCATAGCGGTAATCGTATTCGTCGCCTTCAAACGAGCCGTGCTTCGCTTCAAGCATCTTTTCAACGGGCGGCGGAAGCACACCGTGCATTCTCGTCTTAAAGCGCTCCTTAATTGTTTCAAGGTCGGCGCTTACGAGTATCTTCACCGCGCCGTCGGGCAGAAGCGCAAGATGCTCAGCCTGAGTAATAACGTATACTATATTTTCGCCGTTGACGGATTCCGAGAGCTTTTCCTTAAAAAGCACAGTTGCCTCGCTCTCTGATTTCGCCATACGAAGATAATCCTTGCCGCTGATTATTTCGGCACCGATTGAGTCCTTTATCTTTTCGGCAAGCGTTGACTTGCCCGAACAGTTTTCACCTATTATTGCAATTAACATATTTTACTCCTTATCATCAGTCAGTAATGCTACGCTCTCCACATGCCTTGGGACAATAGCGTGAATAAAAATGCCGTTATCAACGCTGTTGCCTCGTCCCTCGACGTAAAGAATATGTTGTTGACCAGTTGAGTCAGGACACCCGGATCGATTTCATTGTCCCGGCAAGCCGGAATTTGTAAAATGATGCTTACAGCTTTTTACAGGTGAGACCGTCGTACGCCGCACAGTCGTCACTGAAGGTCAACTTGAGCATCCCGCCCTTCCTGCCGAACTCGTTTTCCCCGATGGGATAGAGCATGAATTCGACTTCATCG
>JAEEUJ010000208.1 GCA_016290515.1 Clostridiaceae bacterium | reverse complement strand
CTTCACCGTTTCTCCCGCTGTTGTCACAAACAGCGAAACCGTTGCCTATGTTGAAAAGCTTCCCGTTCCCAACGTTGCCGGTAAGTCCGTCAGCGAGGCGCTTACCATACTCAAGAACGCAGGCTTCACTAACGTTGTGGTAGTCGATTCTAATAATAATCCTGCTTCCAGCGGTACCGTTACAAGTCAGGACCCCGTTGCGGATTCAACTCAGTACGCAACCAACACTCAGATCAGACTTAAGGTAGAAATCGAGCAGGAAACACCCAATGAAAACAATGGCAATTAACGGAATTATATTAAAAGGTATTGGCGGCTTCTATTATGTTGAAGCCGCCGATGCGGTATATGAATGTAAGGCGAGGGGAGTATTCCGTAAGGACGGTATGACGCCGCTTGCAGGTGATAAGGTTGTTATTACGGTAAACGAAAATGCCGAGAATACAATAGATGAAATTAAGGACAGAAAGAATTATCTTTTGCGTCCGCCGGTTGCAAATATTGACAACCTTATTATTGTAGTATCGACAGTTGAGCCCAAGCCGTCAACCTTTGTTATCGACCGACTTATTGCCGTTGCAGAGACAAAGGGTATTGAGCCCATTATCGTTATTTCAAAATCAGATCTGTCCAGCGCGGATGAGCTTTACTCTATTTATACTCTTGCGGGCTTTAAGACGGTTGTTATATCTAATAAGACGTGTGAGGGCGTTGACGAGGTAAAAACGCTATTAGAGGGTAAAATCAGCGCTTTTACGGGTAATTCGGGCGTAGGTAAAACATCTTTGCTTAACAATATTGATCCCTCGCTGTCTCAGCAGACCTCTGAAATCAGCAAAAAACTCGGCAGGGGAAGACACACTACCCGTCAGGCTGAATTATTTAAGGTGTGCGGAGGTTACATAATCGACACACCCGGCTTCTCTTCATTTGAACTTGATAAGACAAATCTTATTATGAAAGATGAGCTTGCTGATTGCTTCCGTGAATTTGCCCCTTATGTTGATAACTGCAAATTCACTTCATCGTGCACCCATACCTGCGACAAGGGCTGCGCGGTAATTGCAGCGGTTGAAGAAGGAAAAATCAGCAGGTCAAGGCATAACAGTTACGTTAAATTCTATAACGAGGTTAAGGACGTAAAGGAATGGAACTTATAGAGAAAAGACGTTGCGTAATCGTAGCCGCAGGTAAAACCGACAGCGGGGAATTATTAAAAAAGAATATCTTTTACGACGATTTCGTAATTGCAGCCGATGCCGGTTACACCAAGCTAAAAGCGGCAGGCATTGTTCCCGACCTGATTGTCGGCGATTTTGATTCCTCTGACACTCCCGAAAATGATATTGAAACTATAGTTTTAAGCCCTGTCAAGGACTGTACAGATACTCAGTTTGCCGTTTCTCAGGCTGTCGAACGCTGCTATAACGAGATTCTGATTATCGGCGGTCTCGGCGGCAGAATTGACCACAGCGTAGCTAATTTTGCCGTTCTCGCGGAATATAAGCTTAAGGGCATAAACATTACGCTCATTGACGACAATCACGTAATATACTGCCTGAAAGACGAGCAGAAGAATATCAGTAAAAAGGACAGTTACTTTTCGGTTTTTGCTTTTGGCGGCAACGCAGAAATCACACTTAAAGGCTTTTATTACAACGTTGAAAATTATGTGCTTTCGCCTTATGCTTCAATAGGCGTCAGTAACGAGGCAGTCGATGACATTGCAAATATCAGTGTCAACGAAGGAATTGTTCTTATAATAGAAGCATCAAAGTCCGTTTAACCAATTCTGTGCTTGTGAATATACTGATAACAAGCATAGAAAGGCGGTGTCATAAATGGGCAAACGAAAAAGGTGCGTCAGCATCGGAACGGTTTTCCTGTTTCTCGGAATAGGTCTTGTAGCGGCGTTAACGGTACCTGCAAAATACCTCGTTGTTATGCTGGCGATTGCTTTGACAGTAAGCGGCATCGCAATATGCAGAAACTGACGGAGGCGTTCTTATGAAGATTGTTGTACTTAAAAGCCCCAGGATTCTATCGGGATTACTTATGAAAATATTCGGTATAAAAAAAGAAAAAGATGTGTTTTAGGATGCTTTCGGGCATCCTTTTCTTATAACACTTGACAAAGGGTGTATTATATTAAAAAGACTATTATTAAGGAATGAAAATATGAAAACTTTTGAGAAATCACACAAGCTTGATAACGTTTGTTACGACATACGCGGTCCGATAATGGACGAAGCAAACCGTATGAGCGAAAACGGCATTAAGATACTTAAGCTCAATATCGGCAATCCCGCTCCGTTTAACTTTACGGCGCCCGATGAAATTATACGTGATATGAGCTATAATCTTCGCGATTCCGAAGGTTATTCGGCCTCGAAGGGTATATTCTCTGCGC
>JAEEUJ010000049.1 GCA_016290515.1 Clostridiaceae bacterium | reverse complement strand
CTCGCCGCCGTTCGGCGGCCCTCTCCCCCTTTCAGGGGGCGTTGGTTAGTTTCATCGTTCATCCCGACAAGCTCAAATTTGTCTTAATCTTTATATTGTTATTATCCCTTTAATGTGTTAAAATGTAAAAAGGTGAAAATTATGAGAGTTTTTGACTTCGACAATACAATATACGACGGCGAAAGCTCGGTGGACTTTTTCAAATACTTCCTTGTGCGCTATCCTCATAAGGTTATCAAGTATGTCCCGACCTTTATCAGGGGCGTTGTACGCTACAAGCTGGGCAAGCTGAGTATCGACGACCTGTTCTCAGAGTGCAGTAAAATGTTCCGCGAGTGCTGCGAAGCGTTTGACAACATTCCCGAGAAAATCGAACGCTTCTGGGACAGGCACGAAAAGGACGTCAAGCCCGCCTTTCGCGATATGCTGCTGCCCGACGACGTGATACTTTCCGCTTCGCCCGAGGTTGTGCTCAAAGAAATCTGCAAACGTATGGGCGTTAAGAACGTCATAGGTTCAGACCTTGGTATTGAGACGGGCGAGGTCCGCTCAATCTGTTACCGCGACAACAAAATCAAATGCTTCAGGGCAGTTTACGGCGATATTCAGATTGATGAATTCTACACCGACTCCGAAATGGATAAGCCCTTTATGGAAATAAGCGACAACGTATTTTTCGTCAAGGGCGATAAGATAACGAAAATTAAAGAAAACGGCGTCTGGCTTGTTGACGCCGATAAGATTTAAGGGGGAAGATTATGTCAGACTTCAAAACGGGCGCGCTGATGTACGCGCTGGCAGGCGGCGTGATACTGTTTGTAATAGTACAGTCGCTGTTCTTTATCGTAAAATCGTGGAAACGCGCAAAGGAAATCGGCGTTGAGCCCGAAAAGCTTAAGCAGACCGTTGTTACGAGCGTGCTTTTCACAATAGCTCCGGCGGTTTCAATACTCGCGACGGTGCTTGCGCTCGCTTCGGCGCTCGGAATAGTTCTGCCGTGGATACGCCTTTCTGTTATCGGCAATCTCGCGTACGAGACCGTAGCCGCGAACAATGCGCTCGACGCGCTGGGCGGTACGCTCTCCGAGGAGGTTACGGACACTCAGCAGTTCTCAACCGTAATGTGGACAATGACAATCGGTTCGTGCTTCCCGCTTATTCTGCTTCCGATTTTCTGCAAGAAAATACATAAGGTTATGGGCAACGCCGTCAAGAAGAACGAAAAGACAAGCGCTCTGGGTGAAATCCTCGGCGCGGCAGGTATGATAGGTATCGTAGCCGCATTTGTCGCAAAGAGCCTTGCCGCCGCTCCCGACGCACCCGATATCTCGGCGGGACTTATGTCCGTTTCGGTGCTCGTTTCGGCTATGGTATTCACAATCGCGCTCGACTGGCTTGCGCGTAAAAAAGGCATAAAGAAGCTTGAACCCTTCGTACTGCCTCTTGCCATGTTCGGTGCTATGGGCATAGCGGTGCTGCTGACTCAGTTTCTGCCGCCCGATATTGCCGGCTTTACTTTCAGATAAGGAGGGAACGACGATGAAAACATTTACCGATAAAATGCACACCTACGGACGAATCTGGACCGTCACCGCACTCGCGGTGCTGTACGCCGTTCCGCTCGTATTCTCAATTTACTACAACGTTTTTCCGCAGTTCTCGACGCTCTTAAAGGCGCTTGCGGCGGTTATACCGATTTACTGGGCGACAGCCATAGTCGAGGTTATAACATATACCCCCCTGCTCGGTGCGGGCGGCGCGTATTTGTCGTTCGTAACGGGTAACATAGCGAACTTAAAGCTCCCGTGCGCCATGAACGCAATGAACTCCGCAGACGTAAAGGCAACCAGCGAGGAAGGCGAGCTTATCTCGACCATAGCGATAGGCACGTCGGCAATTACGACCACCGTCATTATCGCTGTCGGCGTACTTGCGTTTGCACCGGTACTCCCCTATATCACGGCTGAGGGCTCGGTTATAAAGCCCGCGTTCGAGTATGTTGTTCCCGCGCTGTTCGGCGCGCTTCTCGCCTCGTATTTCGCGAAGCACTGGAGACTGACGATAGCTCCGATTTTTGCAGGCGTAATCGCTTATATCTTTGCGCCCAAGCTGCCCGTAGGCACTATGATATTCGTAACTATCGTTGCGAGCCTCGTTGCCGCAGGCATACTCTTCAAGGTAAAATATTCAAAACAGTTCGCATCCGAAAAGGAATAATATGCTCAGTATAAAGCAGGAAAATCTATTAAAGCAGGTGCAGAAGCCCGCACGCTACACGGGCGGCGAATTCAACTCGGTTGTCAAGGACAAGTCGAAAATCAAATTCCGCTATGCCTTCTGCTTCCCCGACAATTACGAGGTCGGTATGTCCCACCTCGGTATGAAGATACTCTACTCGCTCGTAAACGCCCGTGAGGACGCCTGGTGCGAGAGAGTTTTTGCGCCCTGGGACGATATGGAAAAGCTCATGCGCGAAAACGGCGTACCGCTGTATGCACTTGAAAGCGGCGACGATATCAAGGATTTTGATATGATAGGCTTCACGCTTCAGTATGAGCTGAGCTATACCAACGTGCTCAATATGCTCGACCTTGCGGGACTTCCCGTGCGAAGCGCAGACCGAAAGGACCTGACTCCGCTTGTAGTTGCGGGCGGTCCGTGCGCCTGCAATCCCGAGCCGATTTCGGCGTTCATTGACCTGTTTATGCCCGGTGAGGGCGAGGAGGTTACCAACGAGATTATCGACCTTCTTATAAAGCATAAGGAAATGGGCTCTACCAAGGAGGAATTCTTAAAGGAAGCGGCGCAGATTGAGGGCGTTTACGTGCCCGCATTTTACGACGTTTCATATAATGAAGACGGCACCATAAAAGAGGTTACGCCGAAAAACGGTGCTCCGAAAAAGGTTAAGAAGAGAATTATTTCCGACCTTGACAGTGTTTTCTACCCCGATAAATTCGTCGTGCCGTTTATTGACATAGTACACGACAGGGTTGTATCCGAAATTTTCAGAGGTTGTATCAGAGGCTGCCGTTTCTGTCAGGCGGGATTTATCTACCGTCCGATTCGTGAAAAATCCTCAGACACCGTAAACCGTCAGTCAAAGGCGCTGTGCGAGAATACGGGATACGACGAGATTTCTCTGTGCTCGTTAAGTACAAGCGACTACACTGAGATTGAACAGCTCATACCGAAAATGTTCGACTGGGCATTAAAGGAAAACATCAACGTTTCACTGCCCTCGCTTCGTGTTGACAATTTCTCGGACGAGCTTATGGAGGAGCTTAAAAAGGTCCGCCGCAGCGGACTTACCTTTGCACCCGAAGCGGGCACTCAGCGGCTTCGCGACGCGATAAACAAAAACGTAACCGAGGAGGAGGTCATCCGCACCGCCGAAAAGGCATTTGCGGGCGGCTGGACTGCGGTCAAGCTGTATTTCATGCTCGGACTTCCGACCGAAACGCTTGACGACGTGGCGGGCATAGCCGACCTTGCGCAAACGGTTGTCGATACGTACTACCGCAATCCCGACAAGCCGAAGGGTATGGGCGTTACGGTCAGCATAAGCGTAGCTTCATTTGTACCCAAGCCCTTTACCCCGTTCCAGTGGGAACCGCAGGACACACGTGATATGCTCGAGGAAAAGCAGAAGCATCTGCTCTCGTGCGTAAAATCAAAAAAGATAAGGGTTTCCTATCACGAATCGCCGACAAGCTTACTTGAAGGCGTATTCGCAAGGGGCGACAGAAAGCTCTGCGACGTAATTGAAAGCGCATGGCGCAGAGGCTCGAAATTCGACAGCTGGGACGAGTTCTTCAATTTTCAGAACTGGCTCGACGCCTTTGACGAGTTCGGTATCGACCCCGCATTTTACGCAAACAGACGCAGAAGCTTCGACGAAATTCTGCCCTGGGATATGTTTGACTACGGCATACGCCGCGAATTTCTCGAGGAAGAGAATCTAAAGGCGCACCGTTCCGAAACAACGCCGCACTGCCGTATAAAGTGCTCGGCATGCGGAGCGAATATGCTTAACGGAGGCAAGTGCGATGCGAGACGTTAGAATCTTCTTTGAGAAAAAGGATATGGCAAAGTACATCTCGCACCTTGACCTGATGCGCTGCTTTTCAAGAGCCGTCAAACGAGCGGGAATTGATATCTGGTACACCGAGGGCTTCAATCCGCACCCGTTTATGACCTTTTCCCTGCCGCTGTCTCTTGGCACGGAAAGCTTCTGCGAGTCGGTTGACATTCGCACAAACGACGAAATGCCCTTTGACGAGATTAAGGAGAGATTTCAGTCAACCCTTCCCGACGGAATACGCGTAACAAAGGTTGCCGCACCCGTTCACAAGGCGAACGAAATCTGCTTCTCGGAATTTGAAATACTGTTTTACACAGAAAAAAGCGAGCTTGTTTTAAGCTCGCTTAAAGAGAAAATCGGGGCCGACGAAATCAACGTTGAGAAAAAGGGCAAGCAGGGCAGAAAAAAGGTTTTCAGGCAGGTAAATATCAAAGAGAACATACAGTCGTTTGATTTTTCGGAAAACGAGAACGGCGTACTGCTTAAGGTTGTGCTGACGGCGGGAGTAAAGGACAATATCAACCCCTCCCTGCTCATTGACGCAATAACGGCAGACGTTAAGGACGAAATTAAGGGCATTGATATAAAGAAAACGAAAATGATGCTTGAAGATATGAAAGAGTTTGAATAAACGAAAAGCTCCCTGAAAAGGGAGCTTTATTCGTAAGGGCGATTCACGAATCGCCCGTTTTTTTATGTGATTTTTAACCTCTCAGCAAAAGATTGAGCACCGTAAACCACTCTCTTACTATGTTAGTGGGTAACGAGAATATTCCCGAGGATGAGCTGTATGAATATGATTTCAAGCCGTTGCGCTCTGCAATAATCGCCGCCCTGAACTGATGGAAATCGGTTGTTATAATCACAATGCTGTCAACGTCGCCGAGCAACGCCTTTGAATTGGCAATATTTTCCTTCGTATCGGTTGACTTATCCTCAATTATCAGTCTGTCGGGTGAAATGCCCTTTTCGGTCAGCGTATTAAACATCGCCCGAGCCTCGGGTATTTTTTCATCCCAACCCTGACCGCCCGAAAGCACACAGACCGCTTCGGGATTTTCTGTCAGGTAATTATAAGCGGCGTTTATTCTCTGCGAAAGCATCCTGCCCGGCTGTTCTCCCTCTACTCTGCATCCGAGTAAAACTGCAGGCGTGTTTGTCGGAATGTCAGTGTCTGTTTTTGCCGCCGACAGAACCTTTACGGATACAATACTGCAATAGCAAACAGCAACGAGCGCGATAATGCACACAAGGCATATTGCCGCCTTGCCAATCTTTTTCGACCAAAGCTTTTTAACAAAAGCCTTAACCTTATCGAAGAAAACCGCAACCAGTATTACGGCAATTCCGATACCCATTCCGACCGCGCTTCCGAAGTTGAAAATGAACGAAACCAAAGGTGAAAATATAACAGTTATAATAAAGCCTAAAACCGCAAATACAATTTGCGGTTTTGAAAGTGATTTGATTTTTGCCCTGATTGATTTCATTACTTTTCCTTAATCTCAACTACCTGCCACGCCTTGTCGCCGACAACGACGGCGCCGCAGAATTCACATATTATCTCGCCGCCCGCGTTTCTCTTAAGCGGAGCGCCGCACTGAGGACAGTTAAGCGCCTGCGGACCTGAGTCAGCGGAGTCGAGAGTTTTGCTGTTGAGATACGCAAGTGCGCTCGCAATTCCGAAACGCCTTGTCGCTTCGCCGTCGTAATATGAAGCCGCCGTTTCGCAGGAAATTCTGTACTTTCCGTTTGACTTTTCGTAACGTGAAATTACGGTTTCCTCGATTTCGAAATCAGCCTTCTCGTCGAACTTTTTGACGATTTCCTTTTCGAGCATCAGCCGAATTTCGTCCCAGTTGAACTCGGGGAAATCGCGCTCAATCTGCGGCAGATAAATACGGTTCATATTCGAAATAAGTCTCGGATGCTCGGGCTCGCTGACGAAATCCATACCGTTTTCGCTGACGAGATTTACAAGCTCCTTTACAACCTGCGCTTCGGCTGAGTGAGCCGTTTTTTTAACGAAGCCGACTATAACCGCAATTATGCCTATACCGATTATAACAGCGGCGCCGATAAATATAATTGTTACCAGACTTGCCATAGCTTATTTATCTTCGTTGAGAATTGCGAAGTTCTCCTTGTTTGCCTTATAGAGTGCTTTAAATACCTTGTAGTTTCTGTCATAGACGGGCTTGAGCGCGAAGTTCGGCTTGAAGCTCTTTGTCGCGGGAATAAGCTTCTTTGCGTCGGTGATGTCGCCGAGAAGTCCTACGCCGACCGCTATAACGATAGCCGCGCCGACCGCGCCGATGTTCTGCGGAGAGTCAACGGTCTCGATAGTCTTGCCCGTGATGTCGGCGAGCATCTGACAGGTTATGTCCGAGAGTGCGCCGCCGCCTACGAAGCGTACGGTATCGGAGGTCTTGATTTTCTTATCCTGAGCCTCGAGGAACCAGCGAAGGTGGAAGCAAACGCCCTCGGATACGGCTCTGATAAGCTCGGATTTGCCCGTATCGAGTGAAATGTTGAAGAACATTCCCCTCGCCTTCGAGTCCTCAAACGGACAGCGGTTACCGTGAAGCCACGGGGTAAAGATAACGCCGTTTGAGCCTGCGGGAACGGTATCGACAACCGCCATCATATAGTCGTAAAGGTTGGTGTAAACGGTCTCGAAGTCGCCCTTGTGATGCTTAAGATTATGCGTCTTGTCAAGATAAATCTCAATCTCGTCAAGCGCAAGGTGGTCCTTGACCCACTCAACGCACTTGCCCGCAGTTTCAAGCTCGGCAAAGTAGTTGTAGTAGCCGTCCTTAACGCCGACAGCTCCCGCTATCATAGCGTTGGTGTCAACGGTAGTCTTGTCGATAACCGTCGAAGCCCAGCCCGAAGTGCCCTGATAGATATGTGTGTCGCCCAGCTCAACCGCACCTGCGCCTACGCCGATAAGCGAAGCGTCGCTGCCGCCGCCGAATACGGGCGTGCCCTCTTCAAGTCCGAGGTCCTCGGCAGCCTTTTTGGTGAGCGTGCCGACCTTATCGGTTGACTTGACTATCTTTGCAAGGTGATTGGTGTCGATGCCTATCATCTTGCACATCTGCTGGCTCCAGCACTTGTTCTTTATGTCGTAAATCATGGTTGCGAACGCCGAGTCGTGAGTCATAACGAACTCGCCCGTCATTCTGACGATAAGCGACTCCTTGACGTCGAGCCATTTATAAACGCGTTTGAAGTTCTCGGGCTCGTTGTCCTGAACCCACTTGTATTTCCATACGGGGTCCTTTACGCTCAGCGGTGCCGCGCCCGTCCATTTAAGCGATTCGAGTACCTTAACGACGTTGCCGCCCGCAATCTGCGGACCGCCGCCGAAAACGGCTTTCATCTGGTCAACCGCGCGCTGATCCATATAGCTGAACGCACGGCGGACATGACGTCCGTCCTTGTCGACGAGGACTACGCCCTGCGCCTGAGAGCAGAAGGAAATGCCCGAGATGTCCTTGGGGTCAACCTTAGATTTCTTCATAACCTCTTTTGCAGAGGAGCACATAGCCTCCCACCACTCGTCGGGGTCCTGCTCGGCTCCGCCGTTGGGCATAACGTAAAGCTTGTAGCCCTCTGACTTTGAAGCAAGAAGCTCAATTTTGTCAGACACTGCGAAAACGCAGGTCTTGACGCCCGTTGTGCCGATATCAAATGCAATTACGTATGTAGGGTTTACCATTTTTTCTTCCTCCGATTATTATTTTTTCAGCGCCGACTTGATGAATTTCAGGCACTGCTCAACTACGAAATCGTCCTTTTCGGGAGTGTCGTTGCCGGTGTAGATTTTCAGCCTCTCCCTGTAATAGTCGCAGGCGTACGAGAACTGAAGATTCATAAAGATATTGTCCAGCAGATACGCCGCAAACGCCGAGTCAATGTCCTCGCGCACGTCGCCCGCTTTCTTGCCTCTCTCAATGGCGGTGCGGTAAATACGCGCCGTCATCGATTCCATTTCAAAGGCAAACTGCGAGGCGAAACGCGGATTGTTCTCGCTCGTCATTACGTTGTAAAGCTTGACGATAAGCACGTTTTCCTTGGAGTATTGCTGAATAGTGCGGATAATGTGCTCGACCTTTAAGAGTATGTCCTCGTCGCTCTCGAGAAGCTCGTTGAGCATATCCTCCATAGTCGCAATACTGTAGTGGATGATGGTTAAGAACATATCCTGCTTGTTTTCAAAGTACTTGTAAAGCGAGCCGACGCTTACATCCGCCTTTTTGGCTATGTTATTAATGTTGGCGTTTTCAAAGCCCTTGAGCGCGAATTCCGCGGTCGCGGCGCTGATTATGCGCTCACGCTTCTCGGGCGCAATGTTGTCGAAGGTCGCCTTGTGGTGCTTTTGTAAATCCATCCAGTCACCTGCCCTTTAATCCTTTTTTGATATTTTATCATAAATTCAAATACGCTTACAAGAGAAATGTAGAGCTGAAAAAGAATTTCTGCGAAATGGTGAATATCCGTTCACATTTTTGGTTATTTTGTACATTCCAAAAAGAAATACTGAACAGATTTAATGTTTGATATATTATTGTAATAGTGTTATACTTAAACAAATAAGTCAAATCGGAGGTCAGTTATGAAGCTCTTGAATAAGATAATCAGAAAAGTCTCGGGCGCGGAGGTCGCGCAGATTACCGCCGGCGGCATAGGCGACGGAAAAGCCAATGAAAGTATCGTTCCCCTGCTTCGAAAGGCGGGCGCGGACGGCTGCGTACTGCTCAAAAACGACAATAAGGTTCTGCCCTTTACGCCCGACGATAACGTAGCGATTTTCGGCAGGGTTCAGAACGACTGGTTTTTCGTCGGCAACGGCTCGGGCGGCGACGTAATAGTGCCTTACAGAACAAGCCTTATCGACGCGATTGAGGCCGAAAAGCCTTTTAAAGTCAATGAGGAATTAAAGGAAATCTATAAGAACTGGTCCGAAAAGCACAAGGTTGATCCCGGCTTCTGGGCGCACTGGCCGCGCTTCTATCCCGAGATGCCCATATCGAAAAAGGACGTTGCGCGCTTTTCAAAGGAAAGCAACAAGGCGGTTGTGATTGTCGGCCGCTCCGCAGGTGAGGACAGAGAAAACGTGCTTGAAAAGGGCAGCTTCTACCTGACCGATAAGGAAATCAAGCTTCTTGACGAGGTCTGCGAAAGCTTTGAAAAGGTTGTGCTTATTCTCAACATAGGCTCGGTTATCGACTTTGAAAGGATAGCCGCCTACGGCGATAAAATCAGTTCAATCCTTATTGTCTGGCAGGGCGGTATGGAGTCGGGCAATTCGGTTTGCGACGTGCTCTCGGGCAAGGTCAATCCCTCTGGCAAGCTGACCGACACGATTGCCAGAAAATACGAATACTACCCGTCAGCCGACTGCTTCGGGAACAAAGATTCCAACAACTACACCGAGGACATTTACGTCGGTTACAGATATTTCGAAACCTTCAAACCCGACAGAGTGCTGTATGAATTCGGCTTCGGTCTGTCATATACGGATTTTGAAATCAATTGCACAAACGCCGAGTATAAGGACGGCAAGGTAAGCGTTAAGGCAAGCGTCAAAAATATCGGCTCTCTCGCAGGCAGAGAGGTGCTTCAGCTCTACTGCGAAGCGCCTCAGGGCAAGCTGGGCAAGGCTACGCGCTCGCTCGTCGGCTTTGCCAAAACTCCGCTTATCGCTCCCGGTGAGGAAGAAACAGTTACAATTACGGCTGACGAATACACCCTTTCAAGCTATGACGACACGGGCGCGGCGGGCAACAAATCGTGCTACGTGCTTGAAAGCGGCGAATACTCCTTCCTGCTCGGCGTAAGCTCAAAGAACTGCGAAAAGGTGTTCGGTTTTACGCTTGAAGAAGACAAGGTTATAAAAACACTTACCGAACAGATGGCCGTCAGCGAAGCGTCACGCTTCGTGCGCATGGTTCCCAAGTGCGAGGACGGCAAAATCAAGCTGTCATATAACAGCGTTCCCGCGAGAACGGTCGACTTAAAGGCAAAGATACTCGCAAACCTTCCCGAAGGCACGGGACTGACGGGCGACAAGGGCTATAAGCTTCAGGACGTCAAAGACGGCAAAGTAAGCCTTGACGAGTTCGTCGCTCAGCTTTCGCTCGACGAGCTTGAGCTCATTACCCGCGGCGAAGGAATGATGGATTCCAAACTCGGCGCCAAGGGCAACGCGGGCGCAATAGGCGGCGTCAGTGAGAGCCTTCGTGACAAGGGCATTCCGCCCGTCACCACGACCGACGGACCTTCGGGCATCAGACTTCTTGCCACCTGCTCGCTGCTTCCCTGCGGTACGCTTCTCGCCTGCACCTGGGACACCGCGCTTGTAGAGGAGCTTTGCAGCGAGGTTGCAAAGGAAATGGTCGAAAAGGGCAGCGATATACTGCTCGCACCGGGTATGAACATTCACCGCAATCCGCTTTGCGGCAGAAATTTCGAGTATTTCTCCGAGGACCCGCTCGTTTCGGGTAAGATTGCCGCCGCTTATGTAAAGGGCATCCAGTCGCAGGGCGTTTCGGCGTGTCCGAAGCACTTTGCCTGCAACAATCAGGAATACAACAGAATTCACACCGACGCCGTCGTTTCCGAAAGAGCGCTGCGTGAGATTTATCTCAAAGGCTTCGAAATCTGCGTTAAGGAAGCGAAGCCTAAGAATATAATGACGAGCTACAACAAGATTAACGGCGTGTGGAGCCATTATAACTACGAGCTTTGCACTGACGTGCTTCGCGGCGAATGGGGCTATGAAGGAAGCGTTATGACCGACTGGTGGATGCGCTACGCTCCCTCACCCGAATTCCCCGACGTAAACGGCAACGCCTACCGCGTGCGCGCTCAGGTTGACGTGCTTATGCCCGGCGCCAAGACCGCGATAAGCAAGAGCGCCGAGTCCGACGGAACGCTGCTTGAAACCTACGGCAAGGAAGAAGGCATCACCCTCGGTGAAATGCAGAGAAGCGCGAAAAACGTGCTTCGTATGTGCATGGATTTGAAAATGTAAAGCGTAATATTAAACGGGCGGTTCATTCGAACCGCCCGTTTTTTTGTTTATTTGTCTTTATTTCTTCAGGCTCATATATCGGTGGAGTATCTGCTCCTCGAGGAATTCCTCGCCGTAAATCTCAAAGCCGCACTTGGCGTAGAAGCCCGTACAGTAGGACTGTGAGTGAATGATTATTTCATCCTTGCCCATTGTTTCAAAGGCGGTTTTGATGCCCTGCTTAAGCACCGCTTCGCCGTAGCCCTTACCGCGTACTGTGGTGATAACCCTGCCGATTTTCGCGGTTTTTTCGTCGAGTGAATACACGCGCAGATAACCGAGGATTTTACCGCTTTCCCATAAGAAAACGTGATATGCATCCTTATCGACCTCATCTAGGTCCTGATAGGGAATATTCTGCTCGACGCAGAAAACCTCCATACGCTCCTTTATAATTTCATAAAGCTCGTCAAGCGTCAGCTCGTAAAACTTTTTTACTCTCATTTCCATAAACAGCACCTCAACTGTTTTCAAGTGTTATTTTATACGCAAGTTCTTCTAACTGCTCAATGCTGCCCAGCTGACCGGCCTGACGGCGGAACTCTGCGCCGCCTCTAATGCCCTTCATATACCATGCGGCGTGTTTTCTCGCCTCGCGTATGCCTATGCGCTCGCCCTTGTATTCGCAGAGCATTTTAATATGCTTCACCATTACCCGCATACGCTCGGAAACGGGAGGCTCGGGGATAATTCTGCCGTCCGTAAGGTAGGCGTTGATTTGCTGAAATACCCACGGTCTGCCGAGAGCTCCTCTGCCGACGAGCAGGAAATCGGCGTTTGTCTTTTCGAGCATTATTGCCGCCGTCTGTCCGTCGGTTACGTCGCCGTTTGCGATAACGGGAATTGAAAGCTCACGCTTTATTTCGGCAATAATATCGGTATTGACGGGCGGCGCATACATCTGCGCGCGCGTTCTGCCGTGAACGGTGACCGCCGCCGCGCCATCGGCTTCGGCTCTTCTGGCTAAGTCGAGTGCGTTGAGACTGTCGGCGTCCCAGCCCGAACGCATTTTAACGGTAACGGGCAAATCGGTCGCATTTACAACCGCCTTTATAATGCTCTGAGCCTTATTCAGATCCTTCATAAGACATGCTCCGCCGCCGTTGCCGGCAATTTTCGGTGCGGGACAGCCCATATTTATATCTATAAAATCGGGTTCGGTCGAAAGCACGCTTT
>JAEEUJ010000207.1 GCA_016290515.1 Clostridiaceae bacterium | reverse complement strand
CAAACCGCGGTTTAGGCTACATTCTGGAGGCAGAAAATGATTAAAAAACTGCAGAAGAAATTTATACTTATTTCAGCCGTTGCCGTTGTTTCGGTTATGGTGCTGCTTTGCATTATCGTAAATGCTGCAAACTTCATTTCCGTCAATTCAAAGCTCAATGCAACGCTTGAAATGATAACCTCCAACGAGGGTATGATTCCCGATTTTGATAAACGCGGTATGCCCGCGCGCAGCGGCGAAACACCACCCGAAGGCGATTTCGGTATGCCTGCGTTTGACAACAGACATTTCAACGCGGAAACTCCGTTTTCAACGCGCTTCTTCGTGCTCTGCTACGACGAAAGCGGCGAGCTGACAAGAAGCAACCTTGATAAAATCGCCGCCGTAACCCAGAGCGATACTGCGGAATATCTGGATATCGCCGTTAAGCACGGCGAGGGCTACGGCTTCACAAGCGGTTACAAGTACAGCGTAGTCAGACAGGATACGGGTTATATGGCGGTATTCCTCGACGACAGTCAGGAGATAAGCTCTATATTTTCCGTTCTTATACTATCAATAGCCGCAACGGTGATATGCAGCGCGCTTATCTGCGTGCTTATCGTGCTTTTCTCAAAGCGCGCAATCAAGCCCGTTATTGAAAGCAACCGCAAGCAAAAGCAGTTTATCACCGACGCAAGCCACGAGCTGAAAACGCCGATTACCGTAATCTCGACAAGTCTCGGCGTACTCGAAATGGAGGTCGGTAAACAGAAATGGATTGACAAGGCGAAGGCTCAGACCGAGAAGCTGACCGAGCTTGTGAATTCACTTGTCACTCTCTCAAAAATGGACGAGGAGGACTCGCCGTTAAGCGTCAGGGACTTCAACGTCAGCGACGCCGTGCGTGAGACTGCCGAGTCGTTTTCGGACTTCGCCGAACAGTCGGGACACGCGCTTCAAATCAGCGTTGCGCCTGCGCTTCGCTACAGCGGCGACGAATATTCAATCCGTCAGCTGACTTCGATACTGCTCGACAACGCTATCAAGTATGCCGACGAGGGTACGCCGATTAAATTCTCGCTTGAAAAGGACAGAAAAGGCATCGTCATAACGAGCGAAAACGAGAGCGAAGGCATTGACGTAAGCGAGCTTGACAAGCTGTTTGACCGCTTTTACAGGGCGGACAAGTCGCGCAACTCGCAGACGGGCGGCTTCGGCATAGGACTGTCGATAGCGCGAAGCATCGCAGAAGCGCACCGCGGCTCAATCGAAGCGCTGTGTGACAACGGACACACCGTCAGATTTATAGCGAAACTGAGATAATGATTATAAAAAAGAATCCGCAACAGCCGTATGACTGTTGCGGATTTTATTGTGTCTGTTAATCGGTTACAGGCAGTCTTTCTGCATTGTACTGAGTATCAATGGTCTTCTTGAACAGCATGTAGTCATACTTCGGTCTCCAAGAGGAGCCTATCTCATAGGTCTTGAATTCTTCCTCGCTTGCGGCGATATTCATCTGCGTAATGCCGTGAAGCGCATTACCGCTGTCGTCGCCCTTATCCTTATAGACCGAATCCCAGAATGCGTGGTGTCCGATGTAGGTTACGCTCGCAGGGATATACATATAATCAAGTCCCCTGTCGCGTGTGAACGCATCCGAGCCGATTTTTTCAAGCGTTTCGGGAAGCGAGAGATAAATTGCGCCGAGTGTTTCTCTGCCGTTAAATCTTGTTTCGCTCACGCCTTCTGCTGTCGGAATGTATGAATAAAGATGATGCATATTTCCGCAGTCGAAGAAGCCGAGCGTTTCGATTTCCTTAAGCCCGTCGGGCAGATAGTAGGTGTCAATGTTTGCGTAGTTAAAGCAAAGCGGGCCTATTTTCTCGACCGTCGAGGGAACGACGTAGGTTCTTACCTCGTCGTTATACTTCTGGAAGAACGCCTCGTCGTACTTCTCGGTCGTTCCCCAGAGCTCCTCCATCGGATTTCCGTTATCGTCAACGAGGTCGGTATAACCGTACTCGGTGCGAAGATACTTGTCGTGGTCAATGGGATAGCAGATAATCTCGGTCTTATCCTTGTTGTAAAGCACGCCGTCAACGTCGCAGTAATTCGGGTTTGCTTCGTCAACGTAGATGCACTGAAGCGCCCAGCAGGAGTAAAACGCCTTGTTGTCAATGTCCGTAACTCCCGCACCGATATTGACGACCTGAAGCGTAGAGTCGCAGTTGAATGCGTACTCATGAATGGTCGTGACGGGCTTTTGCTCGTCATAAACGATGAATTCCGATTCCTTTGCCTTCGAATCGTCAGTACCGCCTGCAATAAACGCGCTCGCATCTATCTGTTCGTTATCGATTTCAGCGGCATACTCAATATTAAAGTGCTTTATAAGTCCGTTGTTTGAGAACTGAACAAGCTCGTAACCGTTTTCAACAGGCTTGTATTCAAGGTCG
>JAEEUJ010000048.1 GCA_016290515.1 Clostridiaceae bacterium | reverse complement strand
CAGACGATTTTATTATCAAAAACTTTAAATACGTATCCCTGCGAAAACGGCTTGAAAACGCCGTGATTGATAACGCCTACGGTAGGAACGTTTATTGCCTTGAAGGCACCGCAGTCCTCATAGGTGTACTGACTCGTGCAATAGTGAAGATGGCCTGTAACATAAATGACGTTTTCATGCTTTTCAAAAATACTTCTCAGCTTATCGGACTCGTTGCCGACCGAGCCGCGCCACTTTCCCCTGCCCAGAAACGTTACGGGCAGACCGTTGGTGTGCTTTATGGGCTGATGGTTGAAAACGAAAACGGGTTTTGAGTTGCCGTCGTTCTGTGTAAGCTCGGCATCAATCCACTCAAGCTGAGCGTCGGAAAGATACGACGCTTCAAAGGCGTTTCTGTCCGCACCGAGCATAATGAATTTATAGCCCTCAACGTCCTTGGAGAAATAATATCTGTCGTCGGGCCCCTGTTCGCCGTCGGGAAGAAGTCCCAAAAAGCGGTTGAATTTTGCAAGCTGAGTTTTATAGCTTCTTATTCTCACGTCGTGATTGCCCGAAACGGCAAAAACATGCTTTATCTTATTTGCGGCAGGCTCAAGCAGATGCGCGAGAAAGCGGTATTCGCACCACGCTCCGTATTCGGCAAGGTCGCCGCAAAGCACAAGCGCGTCAAGCGGCTCTTTCACATTTTCGAGGTCGCGCACCGCATTGAACACACGGTAAGAGCGCAAAGGTGAGAGCGCCGAAATCTGCGGGTCGCCCCAGACGACGAACGAAAGTTTAGAATTCTTATCCTTTTCAATCGGCTCGGCAGCATAATGTGGCTCAAGCGAAGCGGTCATTTTTGAAAGCTGCTTTTCCATTCTTTTGTAGAAGAATTCCGATATTCTGTCAGTCATTTTCACCCGTCCCCCATTCGCTGATATTTCCCGTCTGCATGGCACCGATAATCTTCTGACGCAGCATCGGGTAGTCCTTTTCAAGCTCTTTTATAAGCTCCTTCGTTTTCTGTCTCTGGGTAATCTTATCGGCGGGACACTTGCTCTTTACAACGGGCAAATCCAGCCTTTTTACCGCATTTTCGGTATCCCGCTCATAGAGAAAAACAAGCGGTCTTATCATATATAAATCTTTGATGGAAAGATATGAAACGGGTGAAAAGCACTCCGCCCTGCCGCCTTCAAGCAGATTCATCATAAACGTTTCGGCAGCATCGTCAAGATGGTGTCCGAGCGCAATTTTGTTACAGCCGTATTGCTTCGCTGTATCGTGAAGAAGTCCGCGTCTCATTTTGGCGCACAGGCTGCAGGGATTCTTCTCTTTTCTGTCCTCAAAAATCACCTGCCAGAGATTGGTCGGCTTTACGTGATATTCAACGTCAAGCTCTTTTGAGAGCTTTTCAATTTCAGAAAAGTCGCCGTCCTCACCGCCAAAACGGTAGTCGAGTGTAATGCCCACAATCTCAAAGCGCTTTGGATAGAAGTCACGAAGCTTTGCAAGAGTATATAAAAGGGCGACGGAATCCTTGCCGCCCGAAACTCCGACGGCAATTCTGTCACCCTCCGATATCATGTTGTACTTGTCAATTGCCGCACGGGCAAGACTTAACAGCTTTTTCATACTTTTAATTCATCCACAAAGTTCTGCATACGCTCTGTAACAAGTTCATCTTTTTTCATTGAAATAAGCTCTTGCGCGCTTACCCATTTGAAAGCTGACGTTTCACCGTCCTGAAGAACAATGCTCTGCTTATCGCAGTCCGTTCTGCAGTAGAATTCAACGTAAATCGAACGGTTATCACTGTTGACAACTCTGCCGACCTCGGTAAGGCTGTCGGAAATAATCCCCGTTTCTTCGCAAAGCTCTCTTTTTGCACACTGTGCGGGTGATTCGCCCATAAGAGCCGAACCGCCTGCCGTGGCTTCCCACATACCGCCGAAATGCTTGCGTTTATCACGTTGCATCAGCAGATACGTTCCGTCGGTATGCTGAACTATAATATCGCAAACCAGATGGAAAACACCGTCTGGAATTCTCTTTCCTCTTTCCAAAGTCAATCCCGGAATTAAAGCGAAATCCTTATCGTAAGCGTCCCAAAGCTCTGCTTTACGAAGAGTTTCCAGATATTCCAAATCCTTTTTTGTCAGCTCTGCTTTTTCGAGCATATCGGGACGGCGCTCAAAGGTGCGCTTTAATGACTGCTGACGGCGCCATTTGTCGATATTTTCGTGGTGTCCCGAAATGAGAACCTCGGGTACCTCTTTGCCGTGCCATTCAAACGGACGTGTATATTGCGGATATTCGAGCAGACCGTCATAATGGCTCTCGAGCGACTTTGCCTCGTCGTTGGGAAGCACGCCGTCAATCATTCTCGCAACTGCATCCGCAAGCATCAGCGCGGGCAGCTCGCCGCCCGTCAGCACGTAGTCGCCGACCGAGATTTCCTCGTCAACGATTTCCTCGAGCACTCTTTCGTCAACGCCCTCATAGTGACCGCAGAGAATTACAATTTCGTCAAGCTCCGAAAGCTCCTTAACTCTCTGCTGGGTGAGCGTTTTGCCCTGAGGCGACATATAGATAAGATGCGGCTTGTCGGATTTTGATTTTTCCGATATCGCCTTATAACAGTCGTAAATCGGCTGAGCCTGCATAAGCATACCCATTCCGCCGCCGTAGGTTGCGTCGTCAACGTTGTTGTGCCTATCGGTTGTATAATCGCGGATATTTACCGCTTCGATTTCTATAATGCCCTTTTCCCTTGCTCTGCCGATAATGCTCTCGCCCAATACGGCGTTGCACATTTCGGGAAAGAGCGTCATTATACTAATTTTCATCTTCCCTGACACTCTCCTCCCCGGAAAAAAGGCCTTTCAGCGCCTTTATATAAACGGTCTTGTTTTCAATATCGGCTGACACAACCACGTCCTTTATAGCGGGTACGAGTACGTCCTTTCCCGATGGCTCCTTAACCGTCCAGACGTCGTTTGCGGGGTATTTCTGCACGTCGGTAATACTGCCGTAAACGGTATCGGTGCCGTCCTCAACTACCCTGCAGCCGAGCAGGTCCTCAACAAACCACGTGTTTTCGGGAAGGTCGGCAGACTCACGGTCAATATAAAGCACCTTCTGCCTTAGAGCCTGCGCCTTTTCCATAGTGTCAATGCCCTCTAATTTAAGCAGAACGATATTGCCATGCACCCTTGCGGACTGCACAGCCACGGGCTGTTTTCCCTCTGCGTCAAAGTACAGGGTATTGAATTTCGTTGCAAAGTCGGCACTGTCGCACCACGGATTGAAACGCATTTCTCCGCGCACGCCGTGAGTGGAAACAATCTGACCGAGTTCAAGATACTGCTTCACAATAACAACACCTTAAAAATGACAATACGGGCGATTAAAAAATCGCCCTTATGTGTCATAATCTTTTTTAGTCGATATCGACCTGGACCTTGCTGCCGTCCTTGGTAGCGCGGGCCTTGATAACGGTTCTGATAGCCTTGGCAATTCTGCCCTGCTTACCGATAACTCTGCCCATCTCGCTCTCGTCAACGTGAAGGTGGTAAACGGTGATGCCTCTTTCGTTGGGTTCGTCTACGCTGACGCTGACCGAATCGGGATTCTCAACAAGTCCCTTTGCGATCATTTCAAGAAGCTCTTTCATCTGAGAAGACCTCCCTAAAATCAATCAATAATGCCGTTCTGCTTAAGGAGAGCCTTAACGGTATCGGTCGGCTGAGCGCCGTTCTTAATCCACTGAGCAGCCTTTTCAGCGTCAATCTTGACAACTACCGGCTCCTTCATGGGATCGAAATAACCGATTTCCTCAATGCACTTGCCGTCACGGGGTGAACGTGAATCCGCAACGATGATTCTGTAGAAAGGAGCCTTCTTGGCGCCCATTCTGCGAAGTCTGATTTTTACTGCCATTTTGTTTTCCTCCAAAATATATTTGAATTTTTATTTATACCAATCACTCAAAGGTGCTTGATTACTTAATTACATCGGGAAGCCGCCCATAGGTCCCTGACCGCCGCCGAGGTTCATTTTACCTAACTTGCGGCGCATACCCTTCGAATTAAACTGCTTCATCATCTTCTGCATATTGCGGTACTGGGCAAGAAGACGGTTGACGTCCTCAACCTGCATTCCGCAGCCCGCCGCGATTCTGCGCTTTCTCGAAGGATTGATGATATCGGGATTTGAGCGCTCCTTCGGCGTCATTGAATAGATAATCGCCTGAATAACGTCAAGCTGTTTATCGTCGACGTCGATATCCTTAATTTTGCCGCCGATGCCCGGTATCATTGAAAGAAGGTCCTTCATCGAGCCCATCTTCTTTACCTGCTGCATCTGCTCAAGCAAGTCGTTAAGGTCGAACTTGTTTTTACGCAGCTTTTCCTCCATCTCGGCGGCCTTTTTCTCGTCGAGCGTCTGCTCCGCCTTTTCGATAAGCGAGAGCACGTCGCCCATGCCGAGTATTCTCGAAGCCATTCTGTCGGGGTGGAAGTAGTCGAGCTCGTCAAGCTTTTCGCCCGTACCGACGAACTTGATAGGCTTGCCGGTTACGGCTCTTGCCGAGAGCGCCGCGCCGCCTCTGGTGTCGCCGTCCATCTTGGTAAGCACCATACCGTCGATACCCAATGTTTCGTCGAAGGTGCTCGCAACGGTAACGGCATCCTGACCGGTCATGGCGTCAACTACGAGCAGTATTTCGTGCGGATGAACCGCGGACTTGATATTCTGAAGCTCCTCCATAAGCTCGGCGTCGATATGCAGACGGCCCGCCGTATCTATGATAACGTAGTCGAAGCCCTTGTCCTTTGCATACGAAACCGCCTTTTCGGAAATCTCGACGGGATTGCCCTGCCCCATTTCGAATACGGGCACGTCAACCTGCTCGCCGACAACCTGCAGCTGCTTGATGGCAGCGGGACGGTAAACGTCGCACGCTACTAAAAGCGGTCTGTGGTTTTCCTTCTTGAGCTTTAATGCGATTTTTGCACAGTGCGTGGTTTTACCGGAGCCTTGAAGACCGCACATCATAACGATTGTGGGCGGATGATTGGCGTAGGCAAGTCTTGTCTGAGTGCCGCCCATAAGGTCGGTCAGCTCCTCGTTGACAATCTTGATAACCATCTGCGCGGGAGTAAGGCTCTCCATAACGGCGGAACCTATCGCCCTGTCGGTAACCCTCTGGGTAAAGTCCTTGGCTACCTTATAGTTAACGTCAGCTTCCAGAAGCGCAAGGCGTACCTCGCGCATCGCCGCCTTAACATCGTTTTCGTTAAGCGAGCCCTTGCTGCGAAGCTTTTTGAAGGCAGATTCAAGTCTGTCTGATAAGCTTTCAAATGCCATCGTGATACCTCATTCAATAACAGAGAGCGCAAGAGACTTGATTTTTACGGTAGTCTCGTTTATCTCTCTGGACAAATCGTGTTCAAGATTATAGGCGTTAATCGCGTCGGCGCAGTCGATAATCTCGCGGATGCGCGCTTCAATCTCGTCGTTGCGCTTTGCAAATCCGAGCCGCGCCTCCATATCGTAAAGCTGAGCCTCGGCGCGCTTTATAGCGTCGCGTACGCCCTGACGGGTGATACCCTCATTCTCGGCGATTTCCGCCAAAGAAAGGTCGTCGTTATAGTAGAAATTCAGAAAATCTCTCTGCTTTTCGGTGAGCATTTCGCCGTATATATCATATAAAATGGTAATCTCTACGTTGTTTGCCACAGCACTGACCTCCCGTCTGATAATAAAAGTCACCCTGTAAAGTGATTTACTTTACAGGGTGCTATTATACTATGCAATTACTGTTTTGTCAAGAGAAAAATCTCTTAAATCAACCCCAGTCGATAACGGCGGCGTTATCCTCGTTAAGCGGATCGCCGTTGCCGATTTCAATACCGCCCGAAGACTGAGTAGTCTGGGGAGCGGATGTGGCGGGTGTTGAGTTGTTCTCGGTAGTTGCGGCCTGAGTTTCCTTAGCCTGGCTGATGGACTCGGCCTCCTTTGTAACCTGTTCGCCGGTCTTGGTAACAAGGTCATCATATAAATCAACAGCGCCGTCAAGGCTTGTAGTAACGGGAATATGCTCGCCTTCCTTATTGGTAACGTATTGTTCGCCGTTTTCCTCGGTAAGTACCTCTATTTCGGCGGCAGACGTTGTTGTGGTTTCGTCCTCGCCCTTTTTGGTGCCGCAGGCGCAAAGCATAACGCATACAATAACGATTATGACTGCAATAGCAATAATTGTCTTTTTCATAAACTGACCTCCGTATTTGGATTACCAAAATATTATAACAGTATGTGATGATATTTGCAATAACCTTGCACAAATAAATTTGTGAATAAAAAATATTGAATTTGCATAAAAAGTATAGTATAATCGGCATATAGTTAAAAATTAAGTATCGGCGGTGAAAAAATGAGCGAGCTTTTTAAGAATTTTCTTGACAACTGTTTGTTCCAGCTTCCGTATATCATAAGAATCGTCGTGGCCGTCGTGTGCGGCGCGGCTATCGGTTACGAAAGAAGCGTGCGTCAGAAGGACGCGGGCATCAGAACCCACGTTATCGTGGCTCTCGGCTCGGCGCTTATGATGATAATCTCAAAATACGGCTTCTTTGACGTAATTATCACGAACAGCGTTCAGATTGACGCTTCGCGTATCGCGGCAAATATCGTCACGGGTATCTCATTCCTCGGCGCGGGCGTAATTTTCGTGCGCAATGCCTCGATTAAAGGTCTTACCACCGCGGCGGGCATCTGGGCTACGGCCGGCGTAGGCATAGCGATAGGCTCGGGTATGTACGTTATCGGCGTTTTCTCGACCGCGCTTATGATTGTGCTTCAGGTTATACTTCACAAGTACTTCCAGAAGATTGAGACTCCTGCGACAAACGAATTCCTTATAGTCACAAAGGACAGCAAGGAAAGCGTAGAAAAGGTCAAGAGTTTTCTGAACGACAGTTCCCTTGCGGTACAGAGCTATGACTGCAGGCGCAACGACGACGGAACGATGGCAATGAAGGTGCTCGTACGTTCGGACGGCACGGTGGACTTCAACAAATCGGTTGATTATCTTCTCGAAAACGGCGACATTCTCAGATTTGATATGGACGACATATCACTGTAAATACGGCAAAGACTAAAGCGGCAGTTTTCACTGCCGCTTGTTTTTTTATCTGTCAGAGACTGAATGTGTATTTATTTAAGCTCCGCTATCGTTACGCCGTCCTCGCCCTCGCCGTAAACACCGAGACGGTGCGACTTGATACTCGGATGTGATTTCAGGTGCTGCTGGACGGCCTTGCGAAGCACTCCCGTGCCCTTGCCGTGAATTACCGTGAACTCGTTAAGTCCCAGCCTTATCGCCGAGTCAATATAGCGGTCAAGCTCCATAAGCGCCGTTTCTGCGTCCATACCGCGCAAATCAACGCTCGATTTTGCGGTTGTCGGCGTTGACTCGACCGAGCTTCTCGGCTTTACGGAGCGCTGTTTATTCTGAACGGGCGCCTTTTTCTCGCCCAAAAGGCGCATATCGGACATATCGGCCTTAGTCTTCATTATGCCCGCCTGAACCTCAACTGTGTCGCCGTTGATTGAAAGCACCTCGCCCTCAACGCCGAGCGAAGCGATACGCACTCTGTCGCCGACCTTCAGCTCGCGCGGAAGCTTGTAGTCCTCGTCGTCGTCAACGTAGTATTCGTCCGCGAGTATATCGTCAACGTCGTTGAGCTTTGAGCGCATAGCGGCTCTCGCCTTTCGCGCCATTTCGGAAGCGTTCTTTTCCTTCTGCTGCTCTTTTTTGAGCATATCGATTTCCATCATCAGCGAGTTAGCCGCGCGTTTGGCGTTCTCAACTATCTTCTTGGCCTCGTTCTGAGCCTTCGTTATCTCCTGCTCGGACTTTCTCTGGGCGTCTATAAGCTTCTTTTCCGCCGACTGACGTATGCGGTCAATCTCCGCCTGCATATCGGCGGTTTTCTGCTTTTCGGCTTCCATTTCGTTACGCGTTTTTTCAAGCGTATCGACCACGTCCTCAAAGCGCGAGTTTTCGTCGGAAACAAGATTTTCCGCTTCGTCGATAATCTCACGCGGCAGCTTCAGACGCGCGGAAATAGCAAAGGCGTTCGAGCGTCCGGGTATGCCGATTAAAAGTCTGTACGTGGGCTTGAGCGAGTCAACGTCAAATTCGCATGAGGCGTTCTCAACCCTCGGTGTGCGAAGCGCATATTCCTTAAGCTCGGAATAATGCGTTGTGGCGGCAATCCGCGCACCCTTTGAGCGAAGATATTCAAGTATCGCAACCGCGAGCGCCGCGCCCTCAACGGGATCGGTACCCGCGCCGAGCTCGTCGATAAGCACGAGAGTTTTGTCGTTTACGAGCTGAGTTATTTCAACTATCTTTGTCATGTGCGCCGAGAAGGTCGAGAGCGACTGCTCAATCGACTGCTCCTCGCCTATGTCGCAAAGCACGTTTTCAAATACGGACAGCGAGCTGTTGTCATTGGCAGGTATAAAAAGTCCGCATTCGGCCATTAAGGTAAGAAGTCCGATAGTCTTTATCGAAACGGTCTTGCCGCCCGTATTGGGACCCGTGATAACAAGCGAATCAAAATCGGAGCCGAGCTGTACGTCTATCGGCACTACCGAGCTCTGAGCAAGCAGCGGATGGCGCGCCTGTTTGAGATTCAATTCTCCGATATCGTTCATAACGGGCTTTGAAGCCTTCATTTTATAGGCAAGCTGAGCCTTTGAGAATATGAGATTAAGCTCGACCGCACTGTTGTATGAAGCAATTATCGTATCGGCAAATTCGGCGCACTCGCCCGAAAACTCATAGAGAATTCTCTCAATCTCGTCAAGCTCACGCGATTTGAGCACCTTGATTTCATTATTTGCCTCAACTACGGCGGCGGGCTCGATAAATACCGTCGCGCCGCTTGAGGACGTGTCGTGCACCATACCCGCGATATCCTTGCGGTTCTCGCTCTTGACAGGAACGACAAAGCGTCCGTTACGCTGGGTTATGATAGCCTCCTGAAGCGAATTCTTATAGCTTGACGAGCTTATCATTTCGCTGAGCTTGTCACGTATCTTGGACTCCTCAAGCCTGATTTTGCGTCTTATATTTTTAAGCTCGGGCGAAGCGTTGTCCGACATTTCGGTATCGGACAGTATGGCTTCACCGATTTTTTCTTCAAGATATTTGTTCGAATAAAGCGAGTTGAAATAATCGTCAACGGCAGTTTCCATACCCGACGATTTTTCACGCCAGGTGTTGATTGTGCGTATAACGCGCAGCACCTGCGCGATATCAAGCAGCTCGCGCATATTAAGGCAGCCGCCCGCCTGAGCGCGGCGAAGCGCGTTGTCGATATTGATAAGTCCGCCGAAGGACGGAGCTCCGAATTTCGCTATGAGCGTATGCGCCGCTTCGGTTTTATCGAGCGCGGCGTTGACCTCGAAAATATCGCTCTGCGGTTCAAGTGCGAGCGCCTTTTCGCGCGCGTCTTCGCAGGCGGTTTGTTCCGCGAGCATATCGAGTATCTTATCAAGTTCCAAAAACAAGTAATCCTTTTTCATTATGTATTCCTCAGTGAATTATAAAAATCAAGCGTTTTGAAATGCTTTTCGGTTTTGGTTTTGAGATACGTTTCGGTTATGTAGCTTAATTCATCAAGACTTTCGTCGGGAAGCTTGAAATCGTAAAGCCCTTTGAGCTCGGAAAAGACGATGTGCCGCATCGCGCTGATAATTTCAAGCGGTATGGGAAGCGCAATTTCGCTGCCCGCGCAGTTTTCGCAGTACAGAAGTCCGTGCTCAAAATTGAAAAACATAGTGTCCGTCTCGTATTCGCCGCACTTGTCGCAGGCTATGAGGTTGGGCATATAACCCGAAAGCGAGAGAAGCCGCAGCTCCATAATAGCCTTGAGCTTTGCGGGGTAATGAGTGCCGTTTGAGAGAAAATACAAAGAGTTGAGTATCGTTCTCAGATACTCATTGGCATTCGTTTCCTTGGGCGCGAGTTCAAACGCAAGCTCGGCGAAGTACTGACCGAGCGCGAGCTTTTCAATATCGTTGCGAAGCCCGAAAAAGACCTCCGTCGCCTGAGCCTCGTCAATTATGTAAGCGTCCTTACCCGTATAAAGTGTGAGCTTTGAATAGCACAAAAGACCCGTAGCCGACTGCTTTTTGCTCTTTACGGATTTGGCGCCCCTTACGAACGCCTTTATCACGCCGAGATCGGCAGTCAGCACAGTGACGAGCTTATCGCTTTCGCCAATATTCTGTTCCTTAAGAATCAGTCCGTTTGTGTTCAGTCTCATTTTTCTGTAACGACTTTTCCCCGTCCTCGACGGCTTTATAGCGTATATAATCCTCGATTTTTCCGGTTTTTGAGAAGATTACCCAGTAATCCTCGCTTCGTCTCATACAATCACCTTTTTCATTGTTTCTCATTAATATTTTGAGAAATCAAGGCGATTATATTACTGTCAATCCAATCCAAAATTGTGAATAAGTCCCTCGCGGTTACGCCAGTCCTCCTTGACCTTTACCCAGCACTTAAGGTTGATTTTGATATCGAAGAAGTCCTCCATATCCTGACGGGCGAAGGTTGAAATCTTTTTGAGCATCGCGCCACCCTTGCCGATGATAATGCCCTTATGGCTTTCACGCTCGCAGTAAATCGTAGCGTCAACGTCCATAATATCGGCGTCGTCGCGCTCTCTCATTCTCTCGATTGCGACAGCCGTACCGTGAGGAATTTCCTTATCTAAAAGCCTCAGCATTTTTTCGCGTATAATCTCGGCGGCAAGCACTCTTTCGGGCTGGTCGGTCAGCGTGTCGTCGGGGAAGAAATGCACACTCTCAACCGCCTGATTTTTTAGTTCGTCAAGCAAATCCGAAAGTCCGTCGCCCGTTTCGGCGCTGACGGGTACAACCGCAGCAAAATTATAAAGCGCGGCAATTTCGGCAATTTTCTTCATCAAGTCCGTCTTTTCCTTCACCGTGTCAATTTTATTGATGGCAAGGATGACGGGCATTTTTTCAGCCTTGAATTTATTTATTAGCTCAAGCTCCGCGGCGTTGAGCTTTTCGTCGGCAGCGTCAACGACGAACATACAGCAGTCAACGCCCGAAATCGAATCGGATACCGCCTGTACCATTTTCTCGCCGAGCTTGGTTTTCGGCTTGTGAAAGCCGGGGGTGTCGGTGAAAACGAGCTGAACGCCGTCGTCGGTCGTCAGCACGCCCATAATGCGTGTACGGGTGGTCTGCGGCTTCGACGAAACGATTGCGATTTTCGAGCCGATAAGCTTATTGAGTATTGATGATTTTCCTACGTTTGCCTTGCCGACAATTGCGACAAAGGCGGTTTTTGATTTTGGTGACATAGCTTTTTCCTTTTTCGTTTTTTAACTGTCAAGCGTTTCTATAAAATCGACAATCAGCTTTGAGCAATCCTCGGGTCTCTGTTCATAAATCATATGGGAGCCCGCAAGGCAGACAACTTCACAGTTACCCATCTTTTCGGCATAGGGCACGATAACGCTTTCCCTTAACTCTTTTGTCTGTTCAAGCATTTTATCGACAGTTTCCTCGTTACCTTCATAAACTTCCGGACGGGGATTGATTTTCTGCTTATTTTTCTCAATCTGACGGTTTATCCACTTGTCATTTTCAAGCACATCGTCAACCGTCTGTATGCCCCAGGAGGCGCAAATATAGAGCTTCGGAATATCGGTCGTAACAAGCGTATCAAAAGCTTCCTGCGCGTTTTTCGCAAGTAATTTCGATTCGGAGAAGCCGGCGATATTCTCATACTCCATAAGTGTCAAAGCGTCGCCGAGATACTGTTCCTCGTCAGAATAATTGTCGGGATAAAAATAAAAGTTCTGCCTTAAAACGTACCTGCCGAAGCCGAGCTTTGCCAGGAATACTTCAAGCCGTTCAAATGCGCCGACTGAGCCGTTAAAATCAGCTTCATCTTCAAAAGCATCTTCGGAAAGCTGACTGCCGTCAACAAACACGACGGCCTCAATTTCATCGGGATAGTTAGAGCACCAGTAGTTTGCATACGCACCGCCTATTGAATGAGCCATAAGCAGATAAGGCGGATTGTAACCTGCATTTCTGAGAGCAGTACGGTAGTCACTGACTATTTGCTCATTGGTCATATCGTTATCGGTATCGCCGCTGAAGCCGTATCCTGCACGGTCAACAAACACAACGAGATTATCCTTTTCAATTTCCTTTGTCATCTGTCTTGCGGCAACCGAAAAATCAGCCATACCCAGCCCTGCAAGGCCGACAACGGTGTGCTTGCCGTCCCTGTTGCCGAAAGCTGAAACATTTATTGAATAATCACCTACCGATACGGGATTGTAATAACCTTGCTCCTTTAGTAATGCGACCTCTTTTTTTCTA
>JAEEUJ010000206.1 GCA_016290515.1 Clostridiaceae bacterium | reverse complement strand
GTTTGAGATGCCCGACGGCTGGACGCAGATTCCCGACAGTGAGATTGATTCCGAAAACATCAGATATGCTTTTGAAAAGGATAATGACGAGGACGGAACGTATTTCGTTTACAGCGTTTTCGACCTTTATGAAAATGTTTCCGAGGAGGAAAAAGAGGACCTTGAGCGAAGCGATATAAACAATTCCACTGTCACGGTTGAAGAGTATAGGGATATAATCGCATCCGACCTTGAATCCGATCCGTCAATAAACAATCTGAACGTTGAAAAGGCGACCGTCGGTGAAAACGATTACTTCAAGGTTACCTTCAATCAGGAATATGAGGAAGGTTACATAGAAGACGTAGTGGTCTATGCCCATATCTATAACGGCTATGAAACATATTTCAGATATGAAACCTTCGGCGAGCTTGACGAAGCGGATGTTGATTCGATAATCGGCACGGTTTCCTTCAACGGAGAAACCAAAAGCAACAAAACCAAGACCGATGCTCAGAAAACAGCTGAAAACGTCGGCAAGAGCGCGCTGACAGGCGTACTTAAGTATGTGCTGATAGTCGCTGTGCCCGCAGTTATCGGGCTTGTTGCCCGAGCGAGGGTTAGAAGAAAGGAAAAGAAGGCTGAAAAGAACAATCCGGTAATTACGAATACCGTTCAGCCCATACCCGTCGCTCAGCCGATGCCGACTCCCGAACCGATGAGCGAAGCTCCCGCGCAGGAGGCTCAGCCGATTGCCGAATCTGCCGGAAGCGCTTCATGGACTTGCCCGTATTGCGGCACTGTCGGTGAAGGCATGTTCTGCGCAAACTGCGGCGCAAAGAGAGAATAAACAGGATTATACAGTAAAAAAGGACACGGAATTCCGTGTCCTTTTTAATAGAAAAAGAACAGACTTAATCAAGCCTGTTCTTTATTCTTCTTAGCAGTGTTTATTGAAGCTATTAATAGTCTTCTGATTTTTCCGCATTTGTTGTATAAGACTTTTATTATATCTTCGTCAACAATTTCTGCTTTGGCAAAAAGCTCTAACCAATACTCCGTCTCATAGCACTCTTTTAATGCTATTTGGAATTTTGATATAAAATCAGCTCGGCTGTGTCCGTAGTTTGCCTCGTGAATATTTGCGCCTATGGAAGTAGCAGAGCGCTCAATTTGGTTTTTAAGAGAATAATGACCGTTAATTGAATCGCACAAATGCAAAACGTCTACCGCAAATTCTGTTGATAAGTCACGAAGTCTCGATTCCGCCATAGTCCTCTCCAAAACAAATAACTATAAGTGAAATGTTTTGCTTTTGCAAAACGTGAAATACCGACTGCGTCGTCGTGAAATATTCTTAGAGAACGTGAAATAAAACAAATCCACTTACGCCCGCAGGCATTTCACGCCGCCTGCGGTATTTCACACCCTTCAGGGTATTTCGCAAATTCACGCAGTGGATTTATTTCACGCAGAGAAATCTTAATATTTCTCTGCCTTGCCCTCCTCGGTATCTCTGTAATACTGAGTGTGCGTGTCCTTGTGAGGCGTTGCGTTCCAGATTCTCTCTGCCTCGGGAGCCCAAGCCGCAGCGAATTCGCGGCACTTCGCGCAAAGCTGCTCTGCTGTTTCCTCGCGGATCAGATCCGAGGAATGCGCACCGCTCGCCTTAACCATTTTTTCGAGATACTCGGGATTTTCGAGCATCGGGCAGGGACGAAGGTGGTTGTCGTTAAACGGCTGATTGTGATAATACTGCATAAACAGCGGACTCTTGAGAGCCTCTATCAACGTCTTTTCGCGGATATTTGAATCCGAGAAATGGATGAAAACGCAGGGCTCGATATCGCCGTTTGAGTTGACGTGGAAATAGTTTCTTCCGCCTGCGATACATCCGCCGACATATTCAGCGTCGTTCTGGAAATCCATTACGAAAATCGGATTGCCCGTCTTCGAGTTACGGGATTTCTTAAGCCAGTTATACATAAACTCGCGCTGTGCGGGGGTCGGGATAAGCTCCTTGTCCGCGTCGTGACCGACGGGCATATAGTTGAAATACAGAGCGTATTTAGCGCCTTTGCCGATTATGAGCTTCATAAACTCGTCCGAGGTAACCTCGTCAATATTTTTGCTCGTGTAGCATACGGAAACACCGAACAGGCACTTGTTCTTATGAAGCAGGTCCATAGCCGCGAGAGACTTTTCATAGGCTCCCTCGCCGCGGCGCCAGTCGTTTGTTGCGGCGTTGCCCTCAAGGCTTACCGCAAGGCCGATATTGCCCACTCTGTTCATATCCTCGCAGAATTTCTGATCGACGAGAGTGGCGTTTGTATATATAACGAACGCACAGTCCTTATTCTTTTCGGCGAGCGAGATGATGTCATCCTTTCTTATGAGCGGTTCGCCGCCCGTGAGCATATAGAAATGGGTTCCCATTTCCTTGCCCTGAGAAACGATTGACTGCATCTCCTCATTGGTGAGGTTCGACTTGTGGCCGTATTCGGCGGCCCAGCAGCCCTTG
>JAEEUJ010000047.1 GCA_016290515.1 Clostridiaceae bacterium | reverse complement strand
AATATCCGTCTGCCAGTGCACATCATTTGCCGTACCCTTAACACGGTAGTCGTGTGTCAGATCGTCTCTCTCGATTGAAATAAGCCGTCCGAGCTTCAAGTGCCGCAGCTTGTATTCGTTAATTTTTTCTTTGATATACCACGGTATTATCTTATATATATTCAGCATACAAAAATCCCCCATAAATTTCCTTTATTATACTACCCGCTTCGTTCCAAAAATGGTACATACTGCGTTGTATGATAGAAGCAGAAAAAGAAAGGAAGATAATTTATGGATGATAAAACAAGAACCTGCTGCTTTACGGGGCACAGGCCCGAGAGACTGGATTAACCCGAAGACAAAGTTATTAAATGGCTTGAGGAACAGATTGACAGGGCAATAGCTGACGGCTACACCGATTTTATATCGGGCACTCAGCGTGGCGTTGATATCTGGGCGGCTGAAATCGTACTTAAAAAGAAAATCGAAGGCAAAAACATCCGTCTTATCTGCGCCGCTCCGTGGGACGGTGTTGAGATCCGTTGGGAGTTCAACTGGAAGAAACGCTATAAATATATTATGACTAACGCCGACGAGGTGCATTATATCAGCAAGACTCCCGGCAGAAAGGCATTTTTTGAGCGTAACCATTGGATGGTTGACCGTTCGTCAATGCTCATAGCCGTCTTCACAGGCGCATCAGGTGGAACGAAAGAAACAATCGACTACGCAAAGAAAAAAGGAATTGAAGTCCGTGAAATAACGATTAAATGAGGTGATAATATGCTCAATGACAGAGAAAGAATTAAATATGAAATATTTGAAATTTGCAATAACAGCGGCGATATTGAAATCGGTGAAACCTTTAACGGGGTTATGAATAATAATAAGCTTAATGATATACCCTGTATCTGCATAGGTAAAAACGAAAACGAGAGGTTTTTCAGGACTGAAGATAAAACCTGTTATTTTACCGTTTACGGAGGATGGGGCAAAAAAGACGGTAAACTTGTCGGAATCGAAGTTGGTTCATTCCTGCGTTTTGATAAGCCGGCGGGTGCTGAAGAAATCCGTGAGTATATAAACAATAAAAAGCATTCAAACAGCTGGAGCGGCGCAATGGGACGGCATGCAGAAACAACTTATACAAATTGGTATATCAAAGCATTGGAAGAACTTGAGGGAAAATGAAATGAACGTAAAAATATTCAACCGCACGAAGGCGGTTGAGGAAAGCTATCGGGAGCTTGAAAAAAGCAAGGTTATAATTTCAATCAGCGACCCCGATAAAGAACGGGCAAGTTTCAACCGAGATAACAAGTCAATAAAGGCAAAGCTTTTTCTGTTCTTTTATGATATTGACAAAAAAACAGAGGACATTTTCAAAGGCTATGATCCGATGGCTGAAAGCGATGCCGAAAAAATCTGCGAGTTTGTGAACAGCTGGCAGGACAAGGTTGACGAAATATGGGTAAACTGCGAGGCAGGAATATCCCGAAGCGCAGGCGTTGCGGCGGCAATTACGGAGCATCTCGGCATGGATTCGTCCGTAATATTTGATGACACAAGATATTTGCCTAATATGTACTGCTATCGGCTCACCAAAAATGCTTTTGAAAAAGAAAACGAACACGGGAAAAGAGGCGTGTTCTGGGTAATTGACGGCGAGCTGCTTGCCTATCCCTTTGACGAAAACGATACCGAAGGCATTGCAAAGTCAGGCAATACATATAATCATAAGCTTTTATGGGAAGAGAAAAAGCCAAACAACAAACCGTTTGATTACTACCCGAGAGGCAGAGTTGAAATCAATTCAAAGGGTGAAGCTGTGATTTATATGAACCCGAATATCGGCGAGGAGTTCATCCCTAAAATTAAAGCCGCTTTCGGCATAACCGCCGAGCCTGTTATCAGATATGATAACAGCGAGCATTATAAATGTTATCTTGACAGATAAGGAGGAATAATTATGGAAAGAACAACTATTTCAACGGGTATAAAGCAGTTTGATGAAATATTCAGCGGCGGACTGAGAACGGGCGATTTGTGTTTTATTGCGGCAAGGCCTGCAAGAGGAAAAACAACGTTAGCAATTCAGCTTGCAGAGAGTATTGCGGAACAGGGACACAAGGTCTGCTATTTTTCTCTGGAAAAGTTTCCCCCGAAACTGAACGAACTGCTTATTCAAAAGCATAGCGTTATTCTTGCCGGTTCCGATGGCGAGTGTGAATTAGACGAAACAGCAAAAGTTAACACCGATTATATAAAGAAAAAACTTGATAAAGATAGGAAAATCGATGTTGTCTTTGTTGATTATTTTCAATTGTTAGACGGTTACGATGTTCGCAGCCATCCAAGACAAGGCGGTGAATTTTCCTGTCAGTTGAAAGAGATTGCAAGAGATTACAACGTTGCCGTTATTTGCTGCTCGGCGCTCGGAAGAAATGTTGACACGAGAAGGCCTGTTTTAACGGATTTAAGAAAATACGGCTCTGTTGAGCAGGATATTGATGAGATTATTTTTATTCATCGTACGGATTCTGACATATTTGATATCAGTAATAAAAAAACCGAATTCATAATCGCAAAAAACCGATACGGTTACACAGGCACGATAGAAGGCGTTATTGACATAGATAGGGTGAAATTTGATTTTAAATAATATATGATATAATAAAATGAGGTGATTTTATGTTAGGAGCAATTATAGGCGATATTGCCGGTTCAAGATTTGAATGGGAAAACAATAAGACAAAGAATTTCGAATTATTAACAAACGATTGCGATTTTACCGATGACAGCATTATGTCAATAGCGCTTTGTCAGGCATTGCTTGAATTCAACGGCGATTATGACGATCTGAGCGAAAAGGCGATTAAGTATATGCGTTCTGTTGGTCAGTACTATCCGCATCGCGGCTTCGGCGCGCATTTTTACCGCTGGCTTTTCAAGGAAGCATACCCCGAGCCGTATAACAGCTTCGGCAACGGTGCGGCTATGAGAGTAAGCGCCTGCGGCTTTGCCGCCGAATCGCTTGAACAGGCAAAGCTTTTCTCAAATGCGGTCACAAAGGTTTCGCATAACCATCCCGAAGGACTTAAAGCCGCCGAAGCGGTTGCAACGGCAATCTATCTTGCGAGAACGGGCGCAACGATACCCGAAATCAGAAAGCACATAACAGAGAATTATTATGACCTTGATTTCACGCTTGACGAAATCCGTCCGTATTACGAATTTGACGTTACCTGTCAGGGTTCAACTCCTCAGGCGATTGAAGCGTTCCTTGAATCGACAAGCTTTGAGGACTCGATAAGAAATGCGATTTCCATAGGCGGCGACAGCGACACAATCGGCGCAATGGCGGGCGGTATTGCCGAAGCATATTACGGTATTCCGTCAGAGTTGAGAAACAAGGCAATGACATATCTTGATGAAAGACTGACGAATATACTTACTGAGTTTGAAAAGGAATACCCGCCGAGGATTATATAACCGCTGTTTACGGTTGCTTTCAGATGTGGTATAATCAATTAAATCAAATATTCAAACAGAAAGGAAATTCTTATGGATAAAAACGAATTATTAATAATTAAAGAGCAGCTTGAAGCCCAATACAATTCAACACTTGAAGAGTTTTTCGAATTCTTCAAGTGCACCGACTATTACGGTGAATACTATGAAGGCGATAATGAAAAGGAAGCTGTTCTTAATAATCTGGAGCTTGACGATTTTGACGATCTTTTCTTCAATGACGGAAAAGAACAGAGAAAATATGATAATTTTCAACATAAGCTTTGGATTCTCGAACGTCTTATAGCAGAAATAGAAGAGGCAATTGCAGAAAATAAAGACAAAAAAGCTGTTCACCAAAACAAAAAGGCGATTGAAACTTTGATTACCAGTTACAGGAGAATCAAGCATGAAAGCGAAGCGGTAATTGCACAGGAAAACACTGTTTTGGAAACAATTGATTACGGTTTGAAAATACTTGACGAATTGAGAAATGATTTATGACTTATGTAATTTCCGACCTTCACGGTTACAGTATTGAAAGGTTGGGCAAGGATACAGAAAAGATGCACAAAGATTTCTATTTCACAACTGATTGACATCGTATTTTATTTCTAAAGGATGTACCTGTTTTGGTGCATCCTTTTTGTTATTTTATATACAGACGAAAAATACAGGAGAGTGAAAAAAAACGGAACATATTTTACTCAATCTCTAATTGGGAAAAACTGATTGACAATGACAAAAGATAAAAAACGGACCAAGTACGCCGGCTGAAACGATTATATAAATGAAGGGAGAATATGCCCTGAAATATAATCGCTGTAAAACAGCAGGAGGTATTTTTATGAAAAAGAAGATTTTGATTGCGCTTATGTTACTCACGGCGACAGCGGCTGTACTGCTTGCCGCCTGCGGCTCTGACAAAACGGGCGGCAAAAATGCCGAAACTACAACTGCAAAGAATTCAGCCTACACAGCGCAAAGCAAAACGACTGAAGCGCCCGAGACAAAAAAAGGCAGAGAAGCGCACGAAGAATATGTTGAAACATATTACATCTATGCAGAAACAGGCGCGGTCGTTACGTGGTACGATTCACAGACGGGCGAATACAAGTACAAGTGTAAATGCGAGGAATGCGGCCACGTTTCAAGCTCCGAGCATACGAACCACAGGCTGACAGTTCAGGGAGCATCATACAACAGTTCATATGTCTGCGAGAATTCCGACTGTATTATGTGGGGCAAATCCCAGCCCGTCAAAATCAGCTGTAACGTATCAGGCGAATGGGTTGAGGTGTACGATTGACAAAGGAGTGACATTATGTTTTTTACAGGTGCTTTTTCTCTTAACGGGATGACAGTTCAAAAGGCACACAGTGAAACAGACAACTGCAATGACGACGTTATTTCTCGGCTTGATGAAATCGGAGAATTGTTTTTCAGCTTTATGGACGGATATGTTACCAATATCGGAAATGAAGTGACAATTCATATAAAGCCTGAACACAACACAACTGCTAATATCAACTATATTAAAGAAATATTCGGACTTGCCGAAAAATACGGTGTAAGTAAGATTGCCGTTGAAGAATTGGTTTAAGCATAACAAAACCGCCCGACAGTTGAACACAGTCGGACGGTGTGGTATAATCAAAACGAGGTTTGCCGTATGCCTCGTTAAATAACGTCGGCCGAGTCGGTCAACGAAACCGTACAGCCCGCCCATGCTAGATTGGGTAGGCTCCGACGCCGGAAGTCTTTACGGGGAAACCCGACCTGCGGTTGATATGGCATCATTAAAGGCTGAACCGCCGCCGTAGGAGGCAGAACTCATAATATGTGATTTATTAGTTAATCAGGAAGGGCGGTGGTAGCTTTGTCCAGCGTTTATAAAGTCATAGACAAAGCCGAAAGAAAAGCTTTGCGTTATCTATTTGGAAATGATACAAAGAAAACTTTCCTGTTCTTTGAGCTTAATGGGACTGAAGGAGATGAAGAATCGTATAAGCGGTATCTAACGCAGCTTGAACAATTCAAAGCCTTGTATAACAGCAACGATAAGGAATTGAAAACTGCTTGCTGGAATGCGCTGTTCAATCTTGATAAGAAGCATCTCGTCAGAGAGGATTTTTCGGATGACGAATGGTCTTTCATTGAAGAATTCATCAGATTGGATCACTCAATGATTTCGGCAAACTGTTTTAACTGTAATACAAGTTTTGCATCTTCACGTCTGATACTGCGTCCGACAAATGAATCATCACCGACCGAAAGAGAGCTATATGCAAAACATCTCAAAAATGACGGCGACTTTTTTATGTATACCGGACAGAAATCAACCGAAAAGAATATCAAAAATTTCCTCGATATTTATCGCCCTTATTTTTTCAGTGTTTATGAAAAAGGCAGTAAAAAAATGGTCGGATTGGTCGGTCTTTACGGGTATGACGAAGAGCGCAGGTTGGCAACAGCTCAGTGGTATATTTTTAAGCCTTACCGTAATAAGGGATATGCAACTGAAGCAGTAACAGCACTTGCAAGGCGAGCGTTTGAGGGAAAGCTCGTTCAGTTTAAAGAAACCTGCTGGAAAAACAAACTAAAAAAGCATCATGCAAGAATTGACTTAATCCGAGTTCAGATAAGAAAATCCAATATTGCTTCACAGAGAACCGCCGAAAGCTGTGGATTCAGATTTGAGCATATCTTACACAGATATTTTATTATTGAAGGACAAGGCGTCGAAGATGCGATGGTTTATGAATTGACACCTGAAACTTTGATCAAAGAATAAAAATGCCGTGGGAGGCAGAAACAAGAAACAAGGAGATGCATTATGAATATATGGAGATTACATTCAAAGCCCAGCATGCATTTAGAATACGATATTGCCAAAGAAATGATTGATAATAATTTTGCCGGACTCGGATGGAGTATGATGGACGACAGGATAACGGCGTTATTACAAAAAGGGGTAATTGACGAATCTAAAGCGGAAAAAATGAGAAACAAAAGACAAAACATTAAAAGCACAGAGGATTATTGCAATCTCTATATGGATTTTTATCCTGAAGATAAAACGGTCAATGAAAACGTTAATCGCCTGCAAACTTGGGTAAATTCGGGAGATTTAATCTGGATCAGAAGAAACGGAGTTTATTGGCTTGGCAAAGTTACAGACAAAAGTTGCTGGACATTCAATAAGGAATATATTAAAAAGGACTTGGCAAATCAAATAAGCAATATTCATTGGGTAAAAATCGGAGACGAAGGAAATGTACCGGGAAAAGTTGCAAGTGCGTTTATTTCCACAAAAACATTTCAAAGAATAAAGCATAAGGGAATCGCCACACTGTCGATGCTTTTATTTAACGAAAAATGCAAAGATGAGAGCTTGAAGTATTCAGAGCAAACAATTAGAGATTCTATCGAAAAAACAGATAACGGTAAGCAACTATTCTTTAATTATATTTCTGACTTTGAATGTGAAGATATTTTATGTCTTTGGCTTCAATTTGAAAAAGGATATATGGTAATACCGTCAACGAGCAAGAAAGGCACAGAATTATATGAATGTGTTTTGATTAACAAAGACGGACGCAGGGCATATCCGCAAGTGAAAAACGGCAAAGATACACTATACTGTGATGATTACAAAGAGCTTTGCAAGGACAATGATGTTTACCTTTTTACAGTTAACGGAAATGTTATCGGAAACCCGATTGAAAATATAACCGTAGTAGATTCCGAAGAGATTTATAACTTCGCAAGGGAAAACAGAGTGTTAATGTCAGAAGCGGTTAATTTGTGGTTAGATTATATTGATTTATTTCATATAGCTTATGTTGCAATAAAACTTATAATGTTATGGTTTAAAACCAACAAATGCAAGCCCGGACATATTATGTCCGCGCAGCAGTTTATTCATTTTCGCTCGACCATTAAAGATGGCGATGTGGTGTCATCGCTTGGCAAAGCGTTCGATACTCTTCTCGATAAAGGTTATATTTCTTTAAATGAATCGAAGAATTTTGTCCTTACGGAAGAAGGTTTTTCTTATATCGAGAAAATGTTTTAAAGTAAACAAAAAAGATAATCACAAGCCCGAACGGTGGTTGATATGGCATCATTAAAGGCTGAACCGCCGCCGTGGGAGGCAGTATTCATAACAAGAAAGGTGCTTTATGACTTACGTTATTTCCGACCTTCACGGTTACAATATTGAAAAACTGAAAAAGTTGCTTGAAACGGCGAACTTCGGCGAGAATGATTTTCTCTACATACTCGGCGATGTCATTGACCGAAACGGCGACGGCGGCGTGGGCATTTTGCTCTGGCTGCTTGAACAGCCGAACGCCGAGCTGATTATGGGCAATCACGAGGCTATGCTTTTAAGCTGTGATTTCATTTTTGACGAGGTTACCGAAACAAATATCGATAAGCTCAATAAAAAACAGCTTGAAATTCTCAACAACTATCTGCTCAACGGCGGAGGAGTAACGCTTCGCAACCTCAAAAAGTTAGATAAGCAGACACGCTTTGATATTGTCGATTATCTTCGCGACTGCCCGCTGTATGATGCGATTACCGTCGGCGACACGGACTATATTTTAGTCCATGCCGGCTTTGAAAATTTCCGTCCCGACCGAAAGCTAAGCGACTACTCCCCTGACGAGCTTATCTGGGCGGAGCCTGAACTTAAGGACGAATACTTTGACGGTATTCACACGGTATTCGGCCACACGCCCACTCACCTTTTCGGTGAAGAGTACAGGGGCAAAATCGTACGCACACGCACCTGGACCTGCATTGACTGCGGTGCTGCGACGGGCAACGAGCCGGTATTATTACGCCTCGACGATTATGAAGAGTTCAGATTATAGTTCTATATCAAATCTTTCCCGACAGAAATGTCGGGATTTTTCATTTTTACGGGCAATGTACCGAAAATGCACCTTAAGGGATGATATGATTGATTTGAAAGATCAAAATGGGAGGTTTACACATAATGAAAAATCAGAATGACACAAAACAAAGAGTTGAATTGCACGCTCATACAAAAATGACCGAAACCTTCGGTATCTGCTCTGCAAAGGAGCTGATTGAAAGAGCGGCCCAATACGGACACAGTGCGGTTGCAATTACCGATAACGGCTCGGTTCAGGCGTTTCCCGATGCAGAAAGTTACGGGAAAGAAAACGGCATTAAGATTATCTACGGCTGGGAAGCTGATTTTCTAAAAGATTCAAAAGGAAATCCCTCGCAGTTTACCGCATTGGTAAAAAATCAGCAGGGGCTTAAAAACCTGTATGAGCTTGTATCAGTTTCATTTGGAAGCAATCTTTTTTGTATGCCAATCGCTGTATATAAAAAAGAAGTAATAAGCTTTCGCGACGGGTTACTCATAGGAACGGGTAACGGAGGAGAATTATTCAGCGCAATTCTCGATAAAAAGCCGTGGGAGAAGCTTTGTAAGATTGCGGGTTTTTACGATTTTCTCGAAATACAGCCAGTAAGCAACCTTGACTTTTTAGTAGAAAACGGAGTATTTCAAAACAAAGCGGATATTGAAGATTTTAACCGTACTGTTGTTAAGCTCGGCGAAGAGCTTAACATCCCCGTTGTCGCATCGGGTAATGTATATTATACGGATCCGCAGGACTGTATCTGCCACAGTATCATGATGTATGCCGGCGGTTTTGACGATGAAAGGAAACAGCCTCTTCAGCATTTCAGAACAACAGAGGAAATGCTCGGAGAATTCTCGTATCTCGGTGAGGAAAAGGCATATAAGGTCGTGGTTGAAAACACAAATTATATTGCCGATATGATTGAAAATGTTAGTATTATTCCAAAAGAAAAAATCCTTCCCGAAATTGACGGTGAGAAGGAGATTTTTAAGAAAAAGGTTTTGCAAAAGGCATATTTGCTCTACGGCACTTCGCTGCCGATAATCATAAGCACCCGAATAGAAGATGAACTCGCAAAGATATTCGGACACGGCTATACGGTGCATTATGAAATCGCTCGCCGTCTGGTTGAAGATTCCGAAAAGCACGGATATCACGTCGGTTCAAGAGGTTCTGTCGGCTCGTCTCTGGTTGCATATCTTGCAGGAATTACAGAAGTCAATCCCCTGCCGCCGCATTATATCTGCCCGAAATGTCATCATATAGAATTCATTGACAGCGTCGGCTCAGGTTACGATCTGCCCGACAAAAACTGTCCCGATTGCAACGAAACAATGAAAGGCGACGGACATAATATTCCGTTTGAAACCTTCGCCGGCTTTCAAGGTGACAAGGAACCGGATATTGACCTTAATTTTGCGCCGGAATATCACAAGAATGCAGAGGATCATCTGTCGGAAATTCTCGGTAATAAAATTACCGTTTACGCAGGTACAATAGGCATCGTATGGGATAAAACGGCATACGGTTTTATTAAAAAATATGAAGCGGATCACAATTTGAAATTTAATGACAAGACCGTTGAGCAACTTGTAAACAAGCTTCGGGGAATAAAAAGATGCACGGGCGGTCATCCCGGCGGTGTAATAGCGGTGCCTAACGATATAGAAGAAATCACGCCTCTTGAAATATTGCCGGACGGCAGGACGGTTACTCATCTTTGCTATAACGATTTGCGGAATTGCCTGCTGAAGCTTGACATACTCGCACACACGGTTCAGGATATGTACCGTTTTCTCGAGCGGGAAACGGGAGTGAGAATAAGCGAAATTACAATGAATGACGCTGAGGTTTATTCTCTTTTCACTTCGCCTGACGCTCTCGGAGTAACAAGCGACGCAATTTTCTGCAAAACGGGCACTCTCGCTCTGCCGGAAGTCGGCACGCCGTTTGCGCGAAAACTGCTGATGACATGCAAGCCAGAATGCTTCTCGGATCTGGTTAAAATATCGGGACTCTCGCACGGAACGGATGTCTGGACGAATAATGCTGAAAACCTGATTTCTTCGGGCACAGCCGACTTAAAAAGCGTGATTGCAGCAAGAGACGATATTTTCAATTGCTTAGTCCAAAAGGGTTTTGACAGAAAAGCCGCATTCAGCATAATGGAACTCGTCCGCAAAGGAAAAGGCCGGGTTCTGAAAGATATAGGTGAATTTGACATCAGGGAAATGCGTGAAAAAGGCGTTCCCGAGTGGTATATAGAAAGTATGCAGAAAATCCGCTATCTTTTCCCGAAGGCTCATGCAGTTGCATATATGATCGCGGCGATAAGACTCGGCTGGTACAAGCTGCACTTCCCTGCCGAATTCTACACGGCATATTTTAACGCACGGTTTGATAACGACAGAGGAATAGGTACAGCCTTACAGGGCAAAGAAGCCGTCGGAAAGCGTATAGCAGAGCTGTTGAATAAAGACGAAGAATTATACGCATTTGAAGAAGATGAACTCGATGAGCTTCTTGTGTTCAACGAAGCTATGCAAAGAGGGATAAGAATCCTCCCGCCCGAAGCTCCGTTTTCGGACGACGAGGACTTTACCGTAATTCAAAATGACATCTATGCGCCTTTGAAATATTCCGCTAACAACTGAAAAACACTTTGCAACGTACCGTTTTTGGGATTTTACGGGTAGTATGATGTACTTGTAGGCAAAACTTTCTTTCATTAACCGGGCTCTCTGCGGCAGCGTAAATGTTAAGGTCTCCCTTTATGACTTTGACGGGACGGCGAGTCGCCGTCTTTAATCAAAAAAAGCGGGAAAGCGCTTAGCTGACGCAAAGCGCATCATCCCTCCCTTCGCTCCAACGAATCGGAAATCGCTTCACGATTACAAATTCGCCTGCGCTTCGGTCGGGCTTTATGTGCCGCAGAGAGTCGTTGTTTTTTTGATGATACTATGAAAATTATTGACAGCAACAGTATTAAATTTGAATTAAGTGATATGACTTTTGTCGAAAAATTCGGCATTAAGGATGCAGCGCAGATGGTGTTCGACTATAAATCGGTCAACGAAACACCGTTTGTTTTTGACTGCTTTCAACTGTCAAATCTCGTCGGCGTTGATGAAATTCAGATGTTTCACATGATAAGAAACAAGGAAAGATATTACCGTAAAATCACGCTGAAAAAGAAAAACGGCGGCACGAGAAAAATCACTGCGCCCGATTTTACAATGAAGTGCGTTCAGGGCTGTATTCTTTACCGTATTCTGAATAATATTCCCGTTTCGAAATACGCAACCGCATATCACAAGGGCGCAACGCTTTATGACAATGCGGCGCCGCACACAAACAAGAAATATATTCTGAAGCTTGATATTACCGACTTTTTCGGCAGCATCACCTTTTCGCAGGTTTTGTCGTGCGTATTCAATTCAGGCCGTTACCCGAAGCAGACAGGATACCTTCTGACCGAGCTTTGTACGCTGAACGATGTTCTGCCTCAGGGAGCGCCGACCTCCCCTGCCGTTTCAAATATCGTAATGAAAAGCTTTGACGATTATATCGGCAAATGGTGCGAAAAGAACGCAATTGCATATACACGCTACTGCGACGATATGACCTTCTCGTCCGACAAGCCGCTTTATCATGTATATAAAAAGGCGGAAAAGATGCTCAACGACATGGGCTTCTGGCTGAACGAGAGCAAGACGAAATTTATTTCCGCTTCTCAAAGGCAGACCGTTACGGGGCTGACGGTTAACGAAAAGGTTTCCGTGCCGAGAGAATACAAGCGTGAGCTGCGGCAACAGATACACTATCTGCTCAAATACGATTTTGACGCCGAATCTGTCAGCCACGCTTACGATTACGGTGAAAGCTTTCTTGTCAGGCACTGCCGTGAATGCTTCTGCACCGTAATCGGAAAGGTGAAATATGTTTTACAGATCGAACCTGACAACGCTTATTTCAAAAACGCCCTTGAGGAACTGCATCGCGTCATCAACCGTTATCTTATGTAAAACCCGAACAATAAAACAGCCGTGAAAGTACATAGCTTTCACGGCACGTTTATTATTTTTTATAATTATTTATAATTATCTAGGTTTTAATATAAGGTGTGCTATACTGCTCCCAAAATCAAAAAGAGGAGGTATTTTATGGGATATGAGATTTCCGAAAATGCGCAAAAATTCTTAACTCTTTATAAGGAGGCGAAAGACAAACGCAATCTTAAAGCGCAGTATGAGCTGGCAAATTACTATGCAGGCTCAAAGGATGAGACGTTGCGTAAAA
>JAEEUJ010000205.1 GCA_016290515.1 Clostridiaceae bacterium | reverse complement strand
TACGCTTAGTAAGATATACGCCGTAAGTGTTATATAAAATGTTCGGAAGCGGAGCTTCCCCGCAGCTTGCCGAAGGCAAATTTAGCTCTTGCAAAGCAAGAATTTAGCTGCCGTCAGGCAATTTAGCTCGTCCACAGGACGTATTTAGCTTCGAGGTCGAAGACCTCGACAAACTCAAATTTGTCAAAAAAAGACAGCCGGTTAATTCGGCTGTCTTTTGCTTTGCTGTTATAAAACCTTATTTCGACAGGAATTCCTTGCCGCCCATATACATTCTCAGCGGTTCGGGAATTCTGACGCGGCCGTCTGCCTGAAGGTTATTCTCAAGGAAGGCGATAAGCATTCTCGGCGGTGCAACAACGGTGTTGTTGAGCGTATGCGCAAAATATTTGCCGTCCTTGCCGCGGACTCTTATGCCGAGTCTTCTCGCCTGAGCGTCACCGAGGTTCGAGCAGGAGCCGACCTCAAAGTACTTCTGCTGACGCGGACTCCACGCCTCAACGTCAAGGCTCTTGACCTTCAGGTCCGCAAGGTCGCCCGAGCAGCACTCAAGAGTTCTTACGGGAATATCAAGGCTTCTGAAGAAGTCAACGGTGTTGTTCCACAGCTTGTCGTACCATACGTCCGAATCCTCGGGCTTGCAGACAACTACCATTTCCTGCTTCTCGAACTGATGAATTCTGTAAACGCCTCTCTCCTCGATGCCGTGAGCGCCGACCTCTTTACGGAAGCAGGGTGAATAGCTCGTAAGCGCCTGAGGAAGCTCGTCCTCGTCGATAAGCGTGTCGATGAACTTGCCTATCATTGAATGCTCGCTCGTACCGATAAGGTAAAGGTCCTCGCCCTCAATCTTATACATCATATTTTCCATTTCGGTGAAGCTCATAACGCCCGTAACGACGTCGCTTCTTATCATAAACGGCGGAACATAATAGGTAAAGCCGCGGTCTATCATAAAGTCTCTCGCGTATGAAAGAATAGCCGAATGAAGCCTTGCGATATCGCCGCGAAGGTAATAGAAGCCGTTGCCGCTGGTCTTTCTGGCGGAATCGAGATCGATGCCGTTGAAGCTCTCCATAATATCAACGTGGTACGGAATCTCAAAATCGGGAACAACGGGCTCACCGAAACGCTCTAATTCAACGTTTTCGGAGTCATCCTTGCCTATCGGAACATTGGGTCCGATAATGTTGGGAATAACCATCATTCTCTTTTTGAGTTCAGCCTCGTATTCAACCTCTTTGGCTTCAAGCTCGACAAGCTCGTCGTTAAGTTTCTTAACCGTTGCCTTGGCATTCTCGGCATCCTCAAGCTGCTTTTTTGCCATGTACATACCGATTTCCTTGCTGATACGGTTACGGTCGGCGCGAAGCTCGTCGCCCTTTGATTTCGCCTCGCGAAGCTTTAAGTCGAGCTCGATAACTTCGTCAACGAGCGGAAGCTTCTGGTCCTGAAACTTCTTCTTAATGTTTTCCTTTACGATTTCGGGATTTTCCCTTAAAAATTTAATATCAAGCATATATGATTTCCCTCCGGAATTATTTGTTATTCAAGCTCGTCAAGCTGCATGGACAGCTTTTCAAGGTCGGATTTTGAGAAGAACTCGATTTCAAGCGTACCGCCCGAGCCTTTAGTGTTGAAAACCTTGACTTTTCTGCCGAGAGCCTTGCCCAGCGCAATCTCAACCTCATCATAGAACCTGTCGCGCTTCTTCTCTCTCTTTTCGGCGGTCTTCTTTTCCTTTTTGGGGCTCTTTGCAAGTCTTTCAACGTCGCGGACCGTTATTTTATCCTTGATTACAAGCTCGGCAACTCTGAGCTGCTCGTCCTCGCTGTCAAACGCAAGCAGAGCCTTTGCGTGGCCCTTTGAAATCTTGCCCGATTTTACATAGTCCGTAATCTTTTCGGGCAGGGTGAGAATTCTCAGCGAATTGGCAACCTCGGGACGGGATTTGCCGACCCTCTGCGCCGCCTGCTCCTGAGTTAAGCCGTAAGTATCAATAAGCATCTTGAAGCCTTCGGCCTCTTCTATTGCGTTCAGATCCTCGCGATGAAGGTTTTCAATAAGCGCAAAAACGCTTTCCTCCTCGTCGCTCATTTCGCGGATTGTAACGGGAACTTCGGTAAGTCCCGCCATTCTCGCGGCTCTGTAACGTCTTTCGCCCGCTACAAGTCTGTAGCTGCCGTCGGTCATCGGACGGACAAGCAGCGGCTGAAGTACGCCGTGCTCCTTAATACTGTCCGAAAGCTCGGCGAGAGCCTTGGGCTCAAATTCCTTTCGCGGCTGCTTACGGTTGGGCTCAATGTCGTTTATGGGCAGCGTAACCGCCTGACCGGCGCTGCTCTCAACCGAATTATCGTAAATAAGTGCGTCCCAGCCTCTGCCGAGACCGCCTTTTTTATTAGCCATTTATTCACCCTCCTGTGCACTGTAAGCCTGAGCATACTCCGGCTTTGTCTGCTCAAAATATGCTTTTGCAAAATATGATACTGTGTTACGTCCGTCGA
>JAEEUJ010000204.1 GCA_016290515.1 Clostridiaceae bacterium | reverse complement strand
TGTTTTTAACGCTGTAGTCGGTGTATTTGCTCGGCCAAAGGCAGAAGCCGTCGTGGTGCTTGCAGGTGAGGATAAGTCCCTTCATACCGCCGCTTTTTATAACGCTGACCCACTGGTCGGCGTCAAAATCCGTGGGGTCGAAATTCGCCGGCAGAGCCGTGCCGTCGCTCCACTCCTGACCGATAAAAGTATTCATACCGAAATGGCAGAACGCGTAAAACTCCGTTTTCTGCCATTCAAGCTGACGGTGTGACGGTACAATCCCGGCCGCCTTTTCAAAATTCTGCATATAATCACCCGTTTGGATTTATAAATTGAATTCTATCATAAAAACCGACATTTTTCAATATCATTGAAACTATTTTGAAAAGCAGCGGAAAAAGCGACAGTATTCTGTTAAAATTGACATAGAAGAGCAATTTTGATATACTTATATTATATTAATTATAAGAGGGGTAACAAAATGCTGGGATATGACGAGAGCACTCTCAAAAAGCTTCAGGGCATTGAGTTGATTATTCTTAAGGATTTCATCAGTCTGTGCGAAAAGCATTCTTTGACTTACTACGTCGCGGGCGGCACGGCTATAGGTGCGTTCCGTCACAAGGGCTTCATTCCGTGGGATGACGATATCGACGTAAATATGCCCAGAGAGGATTACGATAAGTTTCTTGAAATCGCTCAAACCGAGCTTGCAGATAAGTACAACGTTCAGCACATTGACAATACCGACGGTTACGTGCTTACGTTTGCTAAGATGAATCTTAAAGGCACGACCTTTATAGAGGCAACCGACACGAACAGAACTTACGAGCAAGGCATTTTTATCGACATTTTCCCGATGGATAAGCTTCCCTCGGACGAAAAGGAACAGCAGAATCAGATTAAAAAGACATTTTTCTGGGCAAGGGTTATTTCGCTTTGCGAATATGCTTCGCCGAAGCTTCCCAAGAACATAAATCCCATTGTCGGAGCCGGCGCAAAAATCGCCCTGCCCGTTCTTCACGGCGCATTAAGATTGGTTGGCTTCAACGCCAGAAAAGCTTACCGTCATTACCTCTCGTACGCCGAAAAATATAACGGCAGCGACGAGCAGTATTATATCGACTACGCTTGTCTTACTCCCCTTGTCACAAAGGTTTCGCACGACGATATTTTCGTCGGCAGCTACGGGGAGTTTGAGGGTATGAAGGTAAGGATGCTTCTCGACCACGACAGACAGCTTCGCGTTCAGTACGGCGACTATATGCAGCTCCCGCCAGAGGATCAGAGACATAATCACCGTGCAGAGATAATTGATTTCGGAGAATATTGATTATGAATATTGCTTACAATACCGACGACAATTTTGTGCCCCAGGTCTGTGCAAGCATATGCTCCGTCTGTGAAAACAACCGTAACGTCGCAGAGCTGACCTTTCATATTCTCGGCGCTGAACTGTCACAGCAGAGCAAGGACAATCTTTCCAAGCTCGTCAGCAGCTACGGGCGCGATTTCCGTTACTATGAAATCGGTGATATTAAAAATCACTTCAGTTTCAGTTTTGATACTCTCGGCTGGCGTCCTGTTATACTTGCAAGACTGCTGATTGATAAAATACTGCCCGAAACCGTTGAAAGAGTAATCTATCTTGACGGCGACACCGTCGTCAGAGGCGACATCAGCGAACTCGACACGCTTGATATGCAGGGCTGCCCCGTTGCGGGCGTAATCGAGCCGACAGTCAACAAAAAGAATCTTGAAAAAACAGGACTTGCAGGACAGCCCTATATTAATTCGGGCGTGCTTGTTATCGACGCGGGAATGTGGCGTAAAGAAGCAGTCGGCGATGAGATTATCAGCTATTATGCTTCGCATGACGGCCGTCTTTTCGCACCCGACCAGGACGCTATCAACGGCGCTCTGAAGGGCAGAATTCTATACATTTCCCCGACATATAATTACTGCAATAACTATGACGTTTACAAATACAAAACCCTTGTGAAGATAGCAAAGCCGGTAAATTATTCCGATTTCGTGAGCGAGGAGACGTTTTCACAGGCGAATCTCAATCCGAAAATAATACACTATCTCGGCGAGGAAAGACCGTGGCGCAAGGGCAACCGCCACCGCTTCAGAGGCGATTTTGAAAAGTATCTTTCAATGACCGCTTATAAGGATATGAAATTTGAAGACGGCTGGCAGACTTATTTCAGATGCTTCTATCTGTTTAACGGCGTGATTAAAATATGTCCGCTGATTCGGTACAGAATAATAACCGGTCTTATTCCCGTGTTTATGAAATACAGAAAAAAGCAATTGGCCAAGGAGAAAAACAGGTAATGGGCAACAGTACAAAAAAGCTTTCCGTTCAGGCGAATATGATATACAACACCGTCGGCTCGGTAATATATCTCGGCTGTCAGTGGCTCATAAACATAATGGTTGTACGCTTCGGCTCATACGACGCGGCAGGTATGCTGTCGCTGGCTATGTCGGTTAAAAATATGTTTTTTACAGTCAGCACCTTCGGCATGCGCGCGTTTCTCGT
>JAEEUJ010000046.1 GCA_016290515.1 Clostridiaceae bacterium | reverse complement strand
ATAGGTTGAGTTATTCTTTGAGAAATGTCCGCTCCAGGAAACATAGAACGCGCTTGAATCAACTGTGCCGTCCTCAACAAGTGAGAGCAACAGCGTTCTGGGCTCAAGCGGCTTGGGCTGACCGTTACCGGTAACGCCGAAAGTCTTTGCCCATTTACCGGTAAGCATCGAGCTCCAGCCCGGTGCGGTAGAGGTATCCTGAATATTCTTCTCGGGATAGTTAACACCGCCGCAAAAGCTGAACACGGCATGTCCGCCGTCGTTAAGCAGTGCATTTATACCGCTCTTTTCACTCTGTCCGAGCAATCTGAAGGTATCGACTCTGCAACCGTCGTAACCGATAACAATCGCCTTTTTAACAGTTTTGCCCTCAGCAAGCGGCGAACTGAAATGCTCGCTTAAAAGATTATAAATCTCAGTCTGCGGCAACGCCTGCTGCCAGGTGTTTTCCATCATGCTCAGTCCCTCGATGGAAGTCCGAAAATCCATCTTCGCAGGTAAATCGACATTCGGGTCAAAGTTCGCAGGCGCGAAAGCTATTGAAAGCGCGAGTGACGCAACCGTTGCGATAACAAGACAGGCAATTATTATTTTTCCTAAAGGTTTCATAGTTATTTCCCCCTTTGTATTTTCATTAGTATTTTATCAAACAATAATCATTATTTCAATATGAGTTATACTCAAAAACACAAAAAGGACGGCAAACCGTCCTTTTTGTGTTATATTATTTAAATTTGATATCAAAGCTCGGGTTAAAGGCATAGAAGTTTTTACTGTTAAGCTTGTCGGTCGCAAGTCTCAGTCCCTCTCCGAAGCGCTGATAATGCACGACCTCACGCTCACGCAGGAATTTAATCGGCTCTCTTACGTCGGGATCGTCAACCAGACGAAGGATATTGTCGTAGGTCGTTCTTGCCTTCTGTTCTGCTGCAAGGTCCTCGTGCAAGTCGGTAATCATATCGCCCTTTGACGCGATTGCAGTCGCATTAAACGGAACGCCGGATGCGCTGACGGGATATACGCCCGTCGTATGGTCAACGAAGTAGTCATAGAAGCCCGTCTTTTTGATTTCCTCGTCGGAAAGACCGCGTGTTAGCTGATACATAATCGCGCCGACCATTTCAAGATGTCCGAGCTCTTCCGTGCCTACTGAGGACACTTTGTTGGACACCTTGATGATACAGCACAGGTATTTTACAAGATGCGGACACACTACAAAAAAGATATTAAAAGAAACAACTGAGCCGGACAAGCAGTACGCTATAAACTACGATGTAAGAGTATATGCGGCGTAAAATTAACTCCCTACCCCCTGCTAAGCAATCTGACACTAACATTAAAAAATAATTAGTTTTTTTATAAAGACCGAAAAAGGGCTGTTTTAACAGCCCTTTTATTGTATAACGAAAACAGAGCGGGGAAAACTCCACGCTCTGTCTCTCTGTTTATTAATAAATATTACTCAACATTGGTTGCATCACCGATACCGTTTAATGTAACAGACTTAATAACAAGAGGCTTTATCGCTTCCTCTTCATCAAATTCATCACTGTTTTCAAGCTGACCGTCAAAGACAACCGTATATTCAAAAGCTCCCTTGTTAAGCCAGAATTCCATTGTATCAAGATTATAGCCCATTCCTGAACTCCAACCGTCATTAAGAAGATCCTCGCCCGTCTTGCCGACAAGCTTATCCAGCTCCTCCTGAGGAATAACAGTGTCGTTTAAGTTTTCAAGCTTATCAATCGTCAAAGGCGAAATAATATCGTTGAGCTTTTTGTCATAATTTTCATCATCAAAATCAAGGTCAAACAAAGACTGAGAAAGCTCGGGAGTTAAATTTGCGATTGCACGGTAATACACCTGATCAATCTGAAAAACATAGATGTAGTATTTGTCCGTATTTGCAGACTGAATTGACTCAATACCGCTGTTAATAATATCTCCTATGGTCTTAAACGAGCTAACGTCCGCAGAAGAATTATCAGAAGGATTAGTTACGTTATCTGTTTTTTGTGAACAGCCTGCAAATACCGCAAGAACAAGCGCAAATGTAAGAATTAAAATAATTGTTTTTTTCATAGTAAATTCTCCTTTAAAATATTAACAAAAACATTACTGTTTATTGCTCAATTGTGCCAACTAAAGCAAAGCATTGTCATATCGTCAAACTGACTGTTACCGTTAATAAAATCATCAATCGAATGCTTAACATTATCAATTATTTCAGTCGGAGTACTGCCGCTTTTATTCTCAAAGCAACCGAGCAATCTCTCGTCGCCAAAAAGATTATGGTTTTCATCCTCAGCCTCGGTTACGCCGAAATAACAAGTATAACAGCAAGTGTACCTATCATCCTCGAAAACATTTCGCTCATATTACCAATCATAGCCGAAGTCCATTCATTATAAGATATTAACTTTTTTTAAACAAATTATATTATACATTTAAGACGACTTGTTTTCAAGCTATTTATTTATAATGTAACCGGATATAGTAGGCAAATCTTTACTGCTATTTTATACTTTATGAAAACGAGCTAATCAGCTTATCAAGATAAAACAGATCAAAAGCGTCAACCGCCCTGTCCCTGTTGATGTCCGCCGTGTAATACTGCGGCGTTATAATAACGCCGACGGAGTAATTATCCTTAAACGAAGCATAGTCGTTACCGAGATATGCTTTATCAAGAAGATTGGCGGGATGATTTTCATCAGAGTCAACGCCCGAAATATGAGCCTTTACCATTGCATAGTCAGCAAGATCAATATTGCCGTCCTGATTTACGTCACCGTCATCGGTATCGGGTTCGTAGAAAATCCTGTCAAGCTCTGCTGCATCAAATACGTCAACAGCACCGTCAAGGTTGAGGTCGGCTTTGGCGGCTTGCGTTTCAGTCATTGTTGCCTCACCCTCCGAGGCGGCAATAATAAACGCAATATCGTTTATGTCCTCAACGTCATCCTCATTTATATCATACTTAAGCACGCCGGCAACAAGAGTTTTATTCGAAAGCTTTGAGTTGTCGGATACAGTACCTCTGTATGCCCGTTTTCCGTCTATCAGTGTTTGACCGTCAACGATTTTAACCGTGCCGGAATAACTGCCGACAGTAATACTGCTGTCAGCGGTATTACAGCCCAGAGTGATTTCACCGTCGTTAATAGCCATTATGCCCGTTGCGGTAAACCTACCGCCAAGGATGCTTGTATTCATAGCCATAATGCTTTTAAAGTTCACGTTACCGCCGCAAACCTTAAGGCTGTAAAAAATACTTACGTCGTTTATATTAAGAGTTCCGACCTGTCCGCTCTGCCCGCTCTGAGCATAAACATTCAGATGCCAGGGCGAACCGGAGTGTGCGTATGTCATTCCCTTAGCAGTACTCATTACGGCATTGTCGCCGAGGATAAGATTTACAGAATCCAAAAGCTTTAGATCGTTGCTGTAAGAAATATTGCCGCCAGCGTAGTACCATCCCTCATAAAGAGTTGTTTCATTACCCGTCAGGATATTCGCTATAACCGTTTGGGTGTTTTGGTTTTCATCAAGGTAGTTAACCCTGATTCTTCCGCTTAAAGCATAGGCTGCAGTATATGTAATATCATCATATACTTCCGAAGGCTCGGGAGTCCAACCCGCAAACCTGTATTCCATACCGTTTTCATCAAAATACGTTTCGGGTATTACGCCGTTAAATATCGGCAAATCACCGTAAGGCACATTTTCATCCGTTTCAACGATTACGCCGTCTATTACAAAGTTGACTGTGTAGGTGTAGATTTCAAAATCTGCCGTAACCGTAACGGCGGAGTCTGGCATTTCAAACCTGCCGTCAGTTACGGTAATTTCATTGTTATTGCCGTCCTTAACAGTTAAGCTATCAAGATAGCATCCTGTATTTGGCGAAACGGTAAGCGTAACCTCTTCGCCGAAATTCGCTCCGCTAACTCCTGTTACAGTTCCGTATTCATCAGAAGCATACGTAATCGTATTATATGAGTACGGAACAAGAGTTTTTTCTTTAACAGAATCCAAATCAACCGTTCCTGTGAATATATCGGTCGCATCATCGGCATTTTTGAAAGATTGACCGTCGGCAATAGTGATAGCCTGCGTACCTGTTGACGATATTCTATATTCTTTTGAATAGATACTGTCCGTGGGATTTTTATATCCTATCGTAATAGCATTTTTAACGGAGATGTAAGTGCCTACGCTTATGTTACCGCCGTAAATATTCATATTGCCGCCCATAGACCAGATAATAGAGCCGACATCAACCCTGCCGCCGTATATATCGACATCATAGGCAGTCATAATCGTATTCGCTATATTAACGTTGCCGCCGCAAATTTTAACGTAATTAGCGACTATTCCGTCAGAGACTAAAGTACCCGTCCGTCTCTCCTGACAGTATATGGAAAGACCCGCTTCGGAAAGGACCGAATAATTTGTTGTGCCCAACATATTCATTGTTGCGCCGTCAGCCAAAATGATACGGACATCGCCTTTGAAGCTGAGATTATTGTTATAGGTAATATTACCGTAAACCACATACCAGCCGCCGGGAAGCTCGGTCTCGGTGCCGGTAAGGGTGCGAGTGCCGGCATACTGCGTGACACCGTTTTCGTCAATATATGCCGTTCTGTCAACGGTATCAAATACAGCGGTGTATGACATATCGCCCATAACCGCAAAAGGCTCGGGAGTCCATCCGCTGAAAACATAACCGTTGTTTTCATCAATAGGTCTTTCGGGAGTTGCGCCGTCATAAGTGGGTATCTCACCCTGAGCGGCATCGGTATCGGTTTCAAGAACAGTGCCATCATAGTTTTTCCACTTGATTGTGGCGTTACTGTTTACGCAGTAGACGGTATTGCCGTTTTTATTAAAAAGTTCCTCTGCTTTTTCATAACCCGTAACATTTGTCGAGGCACCCGACAGACTTTCGTTAACAGTAATCGGAAGCGGAATGTAAACAGAAGCATTCTCAACCGGGCTGAGCAAACTGTTAAACGAAAAACCGTTTTCATTTTCATATAATTGAAAACAATTAATCGTATTTGCATGAAAAGTTATTTTTTTAAGCGAGGAGCAATGATAAAAAACGCCTATACCGAAGGTTTTGGTAGCACTTTGAAGCTCAATTTCCTCTAAGTATTCACAACCGCCAAATACAAACATTCCAAGCTCACGAAGAGATGTCGGGAGACTGACCTCCGTCACATCGCATCTTTCGAAAATATAGTCGCCGAGCTTTGTAACGCCTTCATCTACGATGATTTTATTTATGTAACCGATTTCTACAAACGGGCTCTGATTAGTTCCCGAATAATTAGGCGTTGCTCCGCTGCCGTAAAGGCGCAGAGTTCCGTCGTCATTCAGCTCATAATAAACATTAGAACTGCCCAAACGGCCCGTCTCCGTTTCAGCCGACGCTGTTATCGGAACGGTGGCAAGCAACATCAATGCCGCCATAAAAACCGATGTTAATTGTTTAAACAATTTCATAAATTACTCCTTAGTCCATTTGCGATATCGTATACTTTTGCTTATATAATATATCATAAAGTTCAGAAAGCTTCAAACATTATTTTAAGAAGGATTGGTTTTTCCTGACAATAGACTTCTCCCGAATCACGCGTCTAACGCGTGGTTTTACTATACAGGCTCGGATAAATCCGAGCCTTAAATCTTATTCTTAACTCTATTCTATGCAAGACCGTTTATGCGTTTATCAAAATAGAACAGGTCAAACGCATCAACTGCTTTGTCCTTATTGATGTCGGCATTGTAATAAACCGGAGTGATGATAACACCGTTGTCATAGCTATCCTTTATACTGTCATATTCTGCAGAGAGATAACTCTTGTCAAGCAGATTTGCAGGATGATTTTCATCAGAGTCAACGCCCGAAATATGAGCTTTTACCATTGCATAGTCGACAAGGTCAATATCGCCGTCAAGATCAACATCGCCCTTGTCAGAGCCATTGGCGAAGAGTATTCCGTCAAGTTCTGCTGCGTCGAAGGCGTCGACAATGCCGTCACCGTTGAGGTCAGCTTTGGCGGACTGTGCTTCGGTCATAGTTACCTCGTCTGCAGAGGCAGAAATAATAAATGCTATATCGTTTATATCCTCAACGCCGTCCTCGTTGATGTCGTAAATTCCTGCTTCTCTGAACACTGCTGTTACGGTAACATCTGATGCCGGCATTATGAAGGTGTCACCGTTTACCGTAACCTTTTCACCGTTTTTGTCGGTAACAGTATAGTAAGCCAAAGCCATCCCCGTTTCGGGAGAGGCGGTAAGCGCTACGGTTTCGCCCTTAGCGGCTGTAGTTTTGTCTGCCTGTGCCGTACCGTCTGTGCTGTCTGCAACAGTGACATTGTAGGTCTTTGCCGTAAAGTAACCGTCCTGAACCTTAGCCATTGAGATATCTGTGTTTGAGGAATTATACGCTGTGCCGGTGCCGCCTACAAGCTGAGTACAGCCGCTGAACATAAGGAACCATTTATACTCTTCGGGTTCTTTTGCTGTCCATTGTGTATCAATTCCGTCAACATAAATTGTTTTCAGCCATGAATCATCTTGAAACATACGGCCTGATTCAACAAGGCTCGTCACATCAAAGCTGCTTAAATCTATACTCGTGATGTGTTTACAGGAGGCAAACATACTGTTCATATCCGTTACTTTAGAGGTGTCAAAGCTGCTTACATCAATATCCCAAAGAGAAGCGCAATTGTAAAACATATTATTCATATCAGTTACCTTTGAGGTATTAAAATGACTAAGGTCAACTGACTGCAGTTTTGAACATGAGGCAAACATACTCCTCATATTTGTAACCTCTGATGTATTTAAGTACTCCAAGCCTGTAATTGATGTTAAATTTGACGCACCGTGGAACCAGTATGCCGTCGTTGTCGGTCTGTAATCTGCAAATGACGGGTCAATAACAATTGACTCAACAGCGTGACTTATGGAGTTCCACGGAATACTATTACTGTTCGGGATTTCCCATTTCTGATAAGGGCATGAGGACATATTTATGTCATATTTGAATACAAGTGTGGAATTCACTATATAAACATAGGCGTGCAGCTGCTCAAATTCTGCCGTAATATTTACATCACTTGCAGGCATTATAAACGAATTGTCTGGTTCAAGTGCAATTTCGTTGTTTTCGGAATCAGTTACCGACAGAGTTGTTAATACACAGCCTGTATCCGGTGTAACATCAAGATGAATAATATCGCCTTCATCAGCGCTTGACGCTCCGCTGACAGTACCGTTAGTCATATCCGAATAACTAATTCTGTAATAAGCCCTTACAAACTCTGCGCTGACTGTAACATCGGAAGAAGGCATATTGAACTTATAATCTTCAGTAACACTCACTTCGTTTCCTTCGCTGTCCGTAACAGTCAGCGATTTAAGCTTATAAGCCTCATCAGGCGTAACGGTAAGCTCAATCAAATCGCCGAGGTGAGCTGTCGCAACACCTGTTACAGAGCCGTTCTGAGCGTCGGCATAGCTAATGCTGTAATCTATAAGTCCGAATTCAGCCGTAACGGTAATATCGGAAGCAGGCATTACAAACTGATTACCTGTAATTTCGGTAACCTCGCCGTTAGCAGCTGTATAATACATTCTTTTCAATTCGTTATTTGTATACGGATTAACCGTAACGCTGACGGTTGCTCCTGCGGGTGCATCGGCAGGCACCTCAATAGTACCCTCGCCCGAAGCCACCTCATAAGCGATTGAATAAATTCTGCTGAATTCAGCGGTTACTATAACATCTCTGTCAGGCATAACAAAGGTACCGTCTGTAACGGAAATGTTATTCTTCTTTGTATCTCTTACAACATAGTTTTTAAGTCCGTAGCCAGAATCAGCAGTATTTGTAAGCTTAACTACTGCGCCCGTATGAACTGTTTCATAATTAGCGGTAACAGTGCCGTGAGCTGACTGAATAACTGTAATATCGTGTATTTTCGAGTCAAGGTCGCCTACAAAGGTTGCATTGACAGAGCTGCCGAATTTTTCCTGATAGCGTGAAAGGTAATGACTGTAAACATGTACGACGGTCTGCTTTGAGGGAAGAAGCTCATCGGCAGTATTGCTCCATGTCAGGCTGTCGGGGTCGGCAAAGCTGTATATCTCAGTCGGCTGAGTGCCATAGAAAGCACCGCCTGAAATGCTTGTAACCGAAGCGGGAATATCAATGTAATCTATTGTACCGATATAAGCAAAAGCGTTATTTCCGATTTCATTAAGGGATTCGGACATTTTGATATTATTTACAGAAATATCATTAAGGAAAGCACATCTGCCGACGGATGTTACGCTGTCGGACATTTGAACGTCTGTAACCTTGCTGAGTCCCATAAATGCAAAATCGCCTATATATGTAATACCTTCATCAATTACTATATACTCGCATTCATCCTTATAAGCATAATACTGCAAGCCGTTGTTCAGTCTTTCATCAGCTTCCTCTGCAGTAAAATCAAACATAGGTCCGCTGCCGAAAACCGTAAGAGTTTTTGTCGGCTCATCATATCTCCAGTAAGCGTCGGCACCGCACTGATTGGGTGCAATCGTGCCGAATACCGCATTAAGAGTTACATTGCCCTGCGGCATAATAAAGGAATCTCCGTTTAATGCTATATCTGTGTCGCCCTGCTTAACGGTCAGTTTATTAAGATAGCAGCCGTCATTAACGGAATACTCAAAATTAACTGTTTCACCCGGCAAAGCTATGGTATGGTCGGCAGTCAAAGTACCGCCCTCGTTACAGGAAGCAGTAACGGTGAAAATATCCTTACCTTTTTCAAGGAATTTTGATACAGGCAGGTCATCAAGTACGGCGCTCGCAAGGAAACCGCCATCCTCCTCGGTAACAGTAGCCTCGGAAATACAGATGTGGTCCGAATCGTTTTTGCACACTACATAAACATAGCCCTCAGGCGTTCCGCTTTCGGTAGTTAAATCCCATGTAATATTCTTGAAATTATAATTGTGTCCGAGAGCAGGAATCACGGCTCCTCTCTCAAGAACCTCGCCGCAGGCGTTACAAACAGTAGCATCCTCAACGCCGTCCGATTCACAGGTTGCAGGTATGCTGTCAACATGAACTACATCCTGGTGGAATGCGGTAACGGTTTCACTTTTTTCGTAGCCGCACTCAGTACAAAGCTGTGCTTCAACACCGTCCGTCGTACAGGTAGGTGCGACAGTATAAAACGCTTCGCCGTAGGTGTGCGCCGTTTTTTCGTAAGTGAGGTTTATTACACCCTCCTGCTGTATATTGTCAAGACTTCTGTCAGCGCTGACAAAATGATAATGTCCTTCAGCGTCGCCTGTGTTAATATCACTCTCAACAGGAATGCTGCCGCCTCGGTTAACATGTATTACCTTGTCAGCAATACCCATTTCCTGCGGATATTTCAGCGTAACATCAACGGTAGCGCTGCCCCACTGAGCATAAAGAGTAACTGTACCGTCTCTTTCGCTCGTAAGATTCTTTGCATAACCCATATCGGTAATAGCAGTGCCGCTGCCGTCAGCCTTGGTATTCCAGCCGACAAAGCCCCAGCCGTTTCTCGTAAAGCCGCAGCTTCTGAGCTGTACATCCTTATCATAGGTTGCAGCTGTACTTTCCATCTCTCCCGTTGCATCCGATGCATTTGCATTATACTCAATTGTATAGTTATTAGGCGCAGTTGTTGCGGTTATTACCGCATTTCCGTCACCTAAAGTATAAAAATACTCACCGTAATAGCCGTAGTGCTCCAACTCACCTGCGCCGGTGGAGGTAACGCTGTTCAGGTAGTACCCTTCGGGTATATCGTCCTCTTTAAAGAAAACTGCAATAGAATCACCGACATTGCCTCTGAAGGATTTATATAAGTCTGCATTGAGATAAACATTAAGACCTCTTCTGAACTTTAATTCAACATTTCCCGGATTAAACTGCTGAGTTCCGGTATATCTCCGTATTCCGGAAGTATCTACAAAACTAGTAAAAGGATCGCCGTTCTTCACCCATTTGCTATAATTACCGCAATATAAGTTCAGACCGACATTATGATCTGCACCGGCTGTACTTGTCAGTTTGAAAACTCCGTATTTTCCTGCCTGATGCGAAAACTCAATCTTATCCATACCCGAATAGTCAGGTGATATTGCACTAAGCCAGACATCCTTGCCCGAGGCTATAGCCCCTGAATGATTGACAGACTTTATCCAATTGTCGAAAGGCACATTGTATTGATTCAAAGCTAAAACATAGATATTGCCTGACATAGTATTACCGGTTTCATCTCCCTTTTGCATTAAACGCAAATCGGAAGTGAGCGACACAGGATATGTATTGTTGTAAGGATCCTTTGTATATAGCTTTAATTTTTCAATTCTGGGAGGTTCGGGATAAATATAAATATCCTTATTATAATCCCTGGTATGAATAGTAAAAGCTTTGCTGCAAACTGTATAACCGTTAATTCTGATACGAACATTTCCGGTCCATTCACGAGGCATGACCAAGCCGAAATCTGTTTCGAGCTTCATAACAGGAAACAATGTATCGGAAGTATATGTTTTTGAAAAAGTATCTCCATAGTCGTCAATGTCTGACATTATATCCCATTTAACGGCATCATTGCTTCCGTCGCCAATAGAGAAGTACGCCGAATTCCATAAGTCAGCGTCATCAACCGTTTGAATATAAATATCATAAGTATATGTTTCGTTAAAGCTTATATCCGACGGAACAGACGGCACACCTTCGTCCGTTTCAGCCGCCGTAACGGGCAGTACAGAAACCGGCACAATACCGATAATCATAATTACAGACAGTAAAACCGCCAAAGCCTTTTTCAATGTTTTCATAAAATACCTCCTGTGACATAAAACTGAAAACAAAAATTCTAATAAATCCATAAATTAATTGCTATTAGGCATCACCGCAACAAGCAGCAGAGAAATCGTGCGTGTAACAGTTCTTGTCATATATTTACCTCTCTTTTTATGACAGTACATAACTATAATATTATACTATGATGTCCAACAAATGTCCATAAGGAACAAAACATTTTGATAATAAAAAGATAGTTATGCTGAACACTATTTTCGTTTTCGTTGTTAAGTATATCATCCGATGTGTAACAAATAGGTGACAAAAAAACAACAACCTGAACGGTGTGCAATTCAGGTCAGTTTTGGATGATACACATAAAAGGCTCGGAGAAATCCGAGCCTTAAATCTTATTCTTAACTTAATTCTATACAAGACCGTTTATGCGTTTATCAAGATAGAACAGATCAAATGCATCTACTGCTTTGTCCTTATTGATGTCGGCATTGTAATAAACCGGAGTGATGATAACACCGTCGTCATAGCTATCCTTGAAATAAGAATACTCAGTGCCGAGATACGATTTATCAAGCAGGTCTGCGGGATGGTCTTCATCACTGTCAACTCCGCTGATATGGGCCTTAACCAATGCATAGTCAACAAGATCAAAGGTGCCGTCCTGATTTACATCGCCGTCCTGTGCTTCGGGAGAGTAAAAATATCTGTCAAGCCAAGCCGCATCAAAGGCATCGACAATGCCGTCACCGTTGAGGTCTGCTTTGGCTGACTGTGAAGCAGTCATTTCAACCTCGCCGACTGAAGCGGATATGATAAACGCTATATCGTTTATATCCTCAACGCCGTCCTCATTGATGTCCAGCAATTCCCTGAAAGCCAGGGTTACCGTAACATTTTTCATCGGCATAATGAATTTATTGTTGCTGACGGTAATTTTATTGCCGTCGGCATCCACAGCAGTAACATAATCGAGCGTATAACCGCTTTCCAAGTTTACCGAAAAGCTAACGGTTTCCCCGTAATAATACAGATTGTTTCTAAAAACATTAACCGTTCCGTGTCCGAGAGAATTGTATGTAACCTTACCGCAAGAGGGCGGACACAGCGTGTTTGTAAATCGGGAATCGGTATAATCAAATGAACCCGACTGATAAATATTACCGTCATCGTCCTTAAAGGTGTTGCCCAGCGTTACCTTACCGTGATAGCTACCCTCAATATAAGCATATTCGGTATATGTCAGATAAACATTTGAATCCGACTCATCGCTGCTGCTGCTTCCTCCGATACCGATTCTTTCGGGTATGCCCTGATTGAGATCTTCATACTTGTATTCGGTACGCACAATGCCTCCGTTTACGGTTACATCAGCCGATGAATCGCAACCGGCACCGATTGACGCGGTATAATTTCCGCCGAAAGCATATATATTACCGTCATTTATTTCAACTGTTGTCTGAGCATTCGCTTCAGCACCGCCGCCTATGCCTGCACCGCAGCCGTGATTGTTATCGAATCCGCCTCCGTACGCCTTGACTGCGCCGCCGTTGATAATAACATCTCCCGCAGCCTTAAAGCCGCCGCCTATACCTGCGGCAAATAACGAAGCGGTTGCCGTGATACTGCCGCCGTTGACGGTTACCTTACCTGCCGCTTGAGTTCCGCCGCCTATACCTGCGCCGCCGCCGTTGGAGGAGGAGGCGGTGTCTTCGGATGTCGCTGTTATTTTTCCGTCATTAACGGTAACCTCGGCTGATGACATATAGCCGCCGCCAATTGCCGCTGCACCGCCTGAAGCACCTGCAGTCACCGTACCGCCGTTTATGACAACGGTTGTTTTATCGCTCGCCTGAGGACCGCCGCCTATACCTGCACCGTACTGACCGCCGATTGCGTTAATTACGCCGCCGTTAACTGTTACATTACCCGATGACATCCAGCCGCC